>SAAR01001082.1 GCA_009916335.1 Erysipelotrichia bacterium
GCTCTATGCTTTTTTATGTATGCGACAACAGTTTTAATAATGTGTTATATAACCCTGTATTTATCATAGATAACTAGTTATTTAACAAAATTTATGAACGCTGTTATTACAAATGAATTGACTAAATTAATAAACAAACTTCCTACAAGTGGAACAATAAAGAAAGCTTTTGCCGAAGCACCATATTTTGATTCTACTGATTGCATATTTGCCATTGCTGTTGGTACCGCACCCAATCCAAATCCACAATGTCCAACAGCAATCATGGCTGCATCATAATTTTTCCCCATGAGTGGAAATGTAATAAAAGCAGCAAAGAGAAACATCATGGATGTTTGAGCTATCAGAAGGATAAGCATAGGGATAGCCAAATTCGTTAATTGCCAAAGTTTCAATGTCATCATAGACAAGGATAAAAACACTAATAAAGAAATATTACTTATCATTGATATTTCACTAAGTCTAAGTTTGAATTTATCTGTGTTGTCAGCAATATTTCTAATAATTAGTGCTGCTGTCATAGCACCAACAGAAGCAGGAAAAGAAAGCCCTGTCTTTTTTAATAAATCAGAAACGATCAAGCCAAAAGATACTGTAAATAAAATTTGATACGCTGCCACAGTCAAATCTCTCTCCGTCAATCCTGCAACAGCATCTTTCACCCTATTTAAATCAAATGCTTTAGCACTTTCCTCTGTATCAGAAGATTTTAAATGGTATTTTTCAATAAGAAAACGTCCCAATGGTCCACCAACTAAACTACCAGAAACCAAACCAAAAGTAGCGGCTGCAAGGGCAATAGTAGCAGCATCAGGTAATCCTGCAGCCTCCAGTGCAGGCGCAAAAGCTGCGGAAGTTCCATGCCCTCCTGTCATAGGAATAGACCCTGTAGCTAATCCGACTAATGGATTAACTCCTAAAACTTTAGACAATACAACACCCAATCCATTTTGCAATACCACTAAAATAGAAGATATACCTAAAAAAAATAATAACTTGCGGCCCACCTCTTTTTAATAG
>SAAR01001083.1 GCA_009916335.1 Erysipelotrichia bacterium
TTGTGAGGTGAGTGTAGAATAACTTTTGGCTTTAATTAAATATTTGCATCCAAGAGATTCTATCGTTTCGATAATTTTTTCATCAAAGTAGCCACTATCCATTCGAAATAAAATTTCTAAATCGTCTGATTTGATGTTAGCAACAATTTCTTTGATCATTTCCGCAGCACCGTTTGCAGTGTAAGTATTGCCACTTCTTACAAATCCGGTAACATATGCTTTTAATTCGTCGCAAAATGCAAATTGGATATTGTAGCATCGGTTTCCCAGTTTCTTAGGATTATATCCTTTTGACGCACCTTCTTGATGACCTTCTACGTTAATTACACTACTATCAATATCAATCGTAATGGATGTCAATTTACTTTTAGTGAGCAGTTTTTTAAAGACTTTAAAATTAATGTCTCTAAACATTTGGGTTGTCTTGAAGTTGAAGTTTCCTAGAAACCGTGACACTGTTTCAGGTTCTTTTACGGAAATATCAAACTCGTTGACGAGGGGATCATTTTGAAGTAGCTTTAGACGTTCTAACTTATCAATGCCAATGAAGTGACCGCAGAGCATGGTCTTTATATGATTCATCTTGATTTTATTTGTTGAGTCATTATCAAATACGAGGTCATTTTCAATAAAATCAAAAATCCCATTGCTTTTTGCATTCTCAAGGAGCAGAAAAAGACCTGCATTTGATGTTAGATTCTTAGCTTTGAAATCAATTTTATTAATCATAATTAGAACCCCTTTTTACTACTTTTCTTACTATTATTTTACCATATATCGAGTCATAAAAGCTGATAATTTAACATATTTTTGAGCACTTTTCTTTCACCCAATGGGTGAAAGCTGAATTTCGAAGGAACGCATATTTATCAAGGCTTTGATTATGCTTTTTGAAGTACTGACGTAGAATCTAGGTATGAATTTGATAAGGATAAGAAAACCCTTGAAACTGTAAAAGAATCAAAGGAAAAGACAAAAGATTTAGAAAGATAGGGGGGTGATAGTATGCCATATATACC
>SAAR01001084.1 GCA_009916335.1 Erysipelotrichia bacterium
ACAGCACCTCTATGTTGTCGCGGTTCTTGATTGCCTTCATCACGTTCTTGGTATCGAAGATTGCTTTTGCATGTTGCTGTACAAAGCCATAATCCACATTCTTCTGTTGAACCTTAAAGTCAGCAGTCCGATAGCCAGCATTAGCTCTTTCGAAGGGCAAAAACATTCTGATACAACCCAAAAAAAATGACGCCATTAAAAATGCAACTATCATTGAGTAATGTTAATAATTTAGACTTGTTCATAATTTAAAGGTTGGATATTTTGTTTAGGAGGAGTTTTTGCTGTTGTCTCTAGAAATCTATAAAAATCTGAATATACTCGAGAAGAGTCGAATTCACGGTGGAATAAATTTAATGCATTCTGGGACATACGTTCCTTAACTGATAACAATTTGTTTAATTGTGTAATACCCTCAATGAGTGATTTAGCATCGTCATAAAAAATTCCACATTGTTCTTTCTCAACAATCTGTCTTGAAGCACCTCTTAGTGAAGTCAAAACAATCAATCCTTGAGATAAACAATATGAAAATCTTCATCATAATTTTGCGGCTTAGTTTGAATGCCATAATCGATAGTGCCTAGATAAGAGACTTCAATTTTGTCTCTCCACAGCGAATACTTCTGTAATAGATAATCAGTGCCATCTTTTGAACAAGGAAATACTTTATCAATCTTTTTAAAAACCATATCTCGAAAGGGGATTGTATTTGACATATTTCTCGATTCATAAAGGTCATATCTGTGAGCTCTGGTAACCACCTTGGTCTGGAAATCTTTCTGATAACGTTCTCTTAAAAGACATGCTAATAAAGCCTGATCCATAAACCAATAACTATAAAAAGCAACAAAGGTTGGGGACTCTGTTTTAAAAAGGAGATCAAGTTTATGAATAATTTTATCATGAGGCTCTTGCAAAAGGGATATTCCATGGTTATCAGAATGCAAAATTTCAAACTCATATGAGTTCCTGTGTCTATTGACATTTCACGAATATCAGGATGGCTACAATTA
>SAAR01001085.1 GCA_009916335.1 Erysipelotrichia bacterium
GGGCTAGATTATGTGAAGAGGCGAAAATAAGTCTTAATAAGATGTATGCTTTTGAGAGGGCAGAGCATAACTTAGGCTATAAACATTTAAGTCGGTTGGCGGATTGGATTAGTTTAAATAAATGATAAAAATTAAACCATTCTGCGACTGCGTAATCAATGTATCTTTTAACAAAGAAGAGTACAATAGGGCCATTAAATCAAAAAGTAGTGGCAAAGACATACTCGCACATTTTGGAGAGAGTGGGAAAGCTACATGGTTGGAAAACAAAGAAAGCGGAGTGCCTTATTTTATTATTGGTGTATTTATTGATAATGTCAATATCGTAGCACATGAAGCCTCACATTGTACTACGCACATAATGGACTTTTTAGGCATAAAAGACGATGAGTTTAGAGCTTATATGGTGGGTTATATTACTCAAGAGATTTGTTTAAAGTTGAGAGAGTTAAAGGATAAAGATGAAAAGAACCATTGAAGTTTTTGCTATTTTTTTAATACCTATTATTTTTTCATCTTGGTTATTATATGAGGCTGTAATTTTTTTAAATTGTTTATATAAGTTGTGCAATTAATGACAACTACGCTTCTTTTCTACAAGCTATCAGAACGCTTTAACGATGATGAACGATTGATAGCCTACTTTATAGACGAAGAGAACGCACAAAAGATATACAAACACTTGTTAAAAGGACATTTCGATCGTTACGCTATAATGTTACAAGATAAACTAAATAACTTTGATGGAAATTTAGAAGAGTGGAAGGCAGACTGTAAAGTGAAGTTAGATTTTAGTCGTAATGAGTTATTTGTGCATACGGATATGCAGAACATTGAGGGGCAATAGTGGCAAGATTAACCGATCATGATAAAAAGCTACTTATTGCAGACTATCACACAAATAAATATAGTCAAAGAGATTTAGCGAAAAAGTATAATACTTCTATCGGAACTGTAAATAATCTAACTAAAGAAGTAAGCCCACAAAATGAACACTTAGTGAACGCTCAAATAT
>SAAR01001086.1 GCA_009916335.1 Erysipelotrichia bacterium
ATATTATTTTGCGCATAGGAAGGCAATGAAGCCATTATGCACAAAAAAAGGAATAATCTTACCATTTTTGATATCATATAGTCATTTTCAAAAAATTATTTTTCTAACGCATTACAAATACGAGAATTCACTCTTTTAATCCGTTCTTCATCCAGTTTTATTACTTTACGATCATATGTCATTAAGCCATTCACTTCAACTTCAACATCGGTTATTTGGGTGTAAACGGCAGCAGAAAAACCTTTCTCAATAAGTCGATAAAGCTTTTCAGCATACTTTATATATTCATCAGTTGCTTCTGTTGAAGAATTAAACTGCACGTATCCCCAGTTTCTATCAGGTTCCCAAACATGATCTTTTAAAACTAAACCTATACCTCCGTATTCGCCAAGTACAGTTGCCCGTTGAGCGTCATAAAGATACAATTCAGGTGCCGGATAATTGTGAAGATCAAGAATGTCTCCACAAGTATAATGATTCCCTCCGCTGGCCGGATTTACCAAACGAGTGGGGTCATATTGTTTCGTCCAGTCTGCAACTTCAGCTGTTTTGAACTGCCCCCATGCTTCATTAAATGGTACCCAAGTACTAATACAAGGGTATGAATATAGACAGTCTATTATTTCTTTCCATTCTTTACGATAAATAGCCTCAGATGATAATGAACGTTTCATTTCAATGCCATCAAAATACTTTCGATTTTGCCATTGAGGATTGCTATCACCGCTAGGCATATCTTGCCAAACTATAATACCAAGTCTGTCACAATGCGTATACCAGCGAGCAGGTTCTACTTTAATATGCTTTCGAATCATATTAAATCCAAAATCTTTTGTTTTTTTTATATCATACAACAAGGCATCATCTGTTGGTGCTGTATAAAGTCCATCGGGCCACCAACCTTGATCTAAAGTTCCAAATTGGAATAATACTTTATTATTCAACTCCAGACGAACAATACCATGAGAGTCACGACGTACAGAATACTTGCGCATCGCTGCATAACTCTAAACG
>SAAR01001087.1 GCA_009916335.1 Erysipelotrichia bacterium
GTCCTACAGAAGCTTCCTGAGCGTCTTGTAGACGAGCTCGTCCTCCTTAGCCTGCTACGTGGTCTGCAGCATCTCGGACTTGTACTTTTTGATCATGTAGTATTTGTTCTGAACCTGGCTCTCGGAGCGCGCCGGGTAGTGCTGTTTGTAGATCATGGCCCACTGAAACCCGTGCTTTTGCACCAGTTCCACCAGCTTCAGCTCTTCCTCTTGGGTCCAGCGCAGGTATTGGTCTCGTGGCATTGATTGTGATATGAAAAATTAAAATCCTCTTTTGGCCCAGTATCTGACGTAAAGTAAAATGTTACTTGACATGAAGTTATTACTATTTAAAAATTAATGTGTTGATGATTAGTAATTAAGGTTTTATGAAGAAACAAAGATATTAACTAATAATTAGAAAAACAAACTATTTATACAATATTTCAAAAATATGTTTAGAATTTGATTGTTTAAACAAAAACTCAACATTATAATTTAAAGGTTGTGAATATTGATTCAACAATATAAATGTAAAAATTAAGCTAAAAACCAACAAGTACCCAAATACGTTCCGCCTAAATTCTGGATGTAATTCTACGTTAGACGAATCCTTAACAGCAATTTTCAAGGTTCAAATTGTGATAGACTTATTAGAGATTAAAGAATTGAACAAACTACAAATTTGGTTTAATTATTTGATTTAACAATTTATTTAATGGAACTCACTCATTTTTTCATAATTGTGTTTATGAACACATGTTTCCTTGTCAACTTTCAATGTTCTTTTTGTCCGTCGTGAATTAGACCTTTTGTTTTGTATCCGTTTTTGCCTTATTCTTCTAAATATATTATATTAGTCTTGAAAATCTTTCTTTTTAAGCAAATCTTCACTGTCTTTTAGGTTGTTAGCCACATTGAGCATTTATAGTTTTAAATCATTATAATTATTGATTAATGAGAAAGATACAGAAATAATTGTCTTATGAACATGAAATATGTTGAAAATCGAACTAATAGTGCTTCTAATTAATG
>SAAR01000011.1 GCA_009916335.1 Erysipelotrichia bacterium
ATTTACTACCGTTTCCATTTTGTACTTATAATTAGCCAACCTAGAAAATCGCACATCAAGATGTTCTCCAAAAGAAATCACAGATTCATCAATATTATAGAAATTTTCTTTAAAATTAGCCTCTCTTTCAACGATTCCATCTCGCTTTTCTTCCATTTTATTATAACGAAACATACCTATCAATAAAGTACATCCAAGAAGTAATAATACACCAATAATGAATAATCCTTTTTTCATATTCCCCTTCATTTCCTTTCGTATAAGCCATTATAGTTTTTTGTTTTTTACTTTTTTCTTCTATTATTTTATTTGCTACTTGTTGTCCTACTGTAATCATTCCTGTCGCAAGTACACCAAATATTTTCAAGCATAAAAAGTATTCCAACTAAGTTACTTTAATCATTTAATTTGAAAAGTTAACAAAAAATTCCAGCTTTAAATTAATATATTAAATTCCAAATAAATCATTAATTTCTTTTTGCAATTTTACATGTTCTTCATTTAACGTGTCAAAAGGTTCCTTTTGTAGCCTTATATAATACCCTTCATCGCTTTGTTCATATTCATAAACTTTTGCTAACATTTTTTCATTTACTTTTAATTTTTTAACAATATCCTTTCCCCAATAATTTATCCAAAAAACTGTTTTAGGAGTTTTATTGTGATTATCATACCAATTATCATATAATCTAAGGTTAAAATTACTAGTTAAACAAGCATAGAAGGCATCGTAAGTTTCTGCTAAATCTTTTAATAAGCCAGCACACTCTTTCAATTTATTAGATGTGATATTGACAGGCAAAGAAATTACTATAGCTTTAGTTAAATTACAATTAGAATTACCTACTGAAAATTTGATGTTTAATGATGTTTCTTCATTTAATGAAGTGGAAAATGACAATTCTGAACCAATATTACAAACTACCTTATCCTTTTTTTGTAAAATAAGTTTTTTAATATTTTCATTTGATATTTCAAATATTTTTACTTCTTTTTTACTTTTTGCAGGTAAGAATAACGTATCAAATAAATCATATCTCTTTAACGTATTTAGTATTTTATTAGTATTAGTAATTTGTTCCTCAAGCGTTTCTTCTTTTGGTTTTGCCCATATAATCATTTTATATCTATCAATCATAAATTAACTCCTTTATTATTTCATTGGTTTCAAAATGAATTCTATTCCACTAACGTTTCCATTCAACAAACTTTTAACAGTTTCCATTGTATCCGAATCATTAAAGTGCCATTGGCAACACTTAATTGTCTTTGAGCTTGTCTAATCAACGAATCCCCACCAGTAAACCAATCACGAAATTCTTCTGTAATTTTATTAATAAGATTAGTATAGTCCTTCTTTGCTTTAATTAGCACTCCATCTTTAAACCCATCAAATTTAACTCCATTCACTTTATAGACCATACCATCATCAGCACCAGTAATATATTTTCGATAATTTCTTGATTTATCACTCATTGTTTCATGAATCAGTTCCCAAACTCCAATATTATTAATTTTCTTTGTTCCAGTTGATAAATCACCTACACTAAAACTACCTCCAGTAGTTGTTGAAGTTACTACATTATATGTCTTTTTTAATAACATAGCTGTTAAAAAGCCACCAGTTGCATAGCCTACATTCTATAATAATGATACTAGTTATTTGTTCAAGAAAACTGTATCTCAACCTTGAGAAGATATAGTCCTTGTTGTAGTATAAAATACATTTTATAATTAATCTAATTTCAATTTATTAAAGATTTCATCTACTTCATAATCAGCAAATTTCAATAAGTCAAATCAAATAAAACTAAACACCAACATTATTCCCCATTATTTTTTACACTTACTTCTTTAAATTGTGATTTGTTAGTTTTTACTTCTTTGTAGCAAATGACGATGTCATATACTATATATATAATACATAAAGGAGCTAAAAATAATTCAAATTTCAAGGCACTACTACACATTATAAATGATAAAATTAATTTAAATTTTGTATCTCTGCTCATATACTTATAAGAAACAACAAAACAAATGAAAAGTGTAATCATAAAAACAATATATAATCCATATATAATATATCCTAATTTCATTTTATCTTATCCCTCTCTTTCCTATAACTTGAAATGCCACCAAAAATTAGTTAAGTTATTTTTCAAAAAGCTTATGTTCCTATCATAATGATTTCTTTTATAGAGTATATTTTGACTTTAAAACAGAATATCTATACTCATTTTATTCTTTCATAGGTACTTTTAAATTAATTTATATCCTTATACTCCCATTTCTCAATATCAGTAGGAAAATTAAGTTCTTGATATTCATAATTACTAAAAGTAATTATATCATTTTCTACATAAGAAGAATCTTCACTCTTTATTATTTTATATTTGACTTTCATGTCTTTCATTTTATTATTGCTATCTGTTTCAATCAAAATTTCTATCTTACCATCTTTTATTCCATATGCAAAAGCTGACGAATCTTTTAAAAACAATTTTAACGTATCCTCAAAATTGACTTCTAGCGTCAAAAAATAATACTTGCTTTCCTCTAAAAAATCACATTGTACATTATCTATCGTATTTATATCAATTCGTAAAAAATACAGAAAACTCCTGAATTTTTCTATCGCATTTGAGTTATATCTATATTTATATTTCTTCTTTTTATTTTCAACATAACTATTTCCATCTTTAAAATAAATTTTGTCAGCACTAGTAGGTACTGTAAAAATTAAGTTTATTTCATTGTTATTAAATATATCATTAATCTTAGCATTAAAATTTCTGCTATCAACAAGTTCATTAGATTCTTGATCTATTATCTGTACTTGCATATCCATGTTAAGTGAACCTGTATCAAAATAACTCAACATCGTTTGATAATCTGTAGCAAATGCTTCTACACTATAATTATCAAAATGATGTTTTTTCAAATCATCAGATAAATCAAAATGTTTTTTATTTGTATTTTTGGTAGTTTCATCGTTCCCTTTAAAGTCCAGTGTTGAACAACCACATAATAAAAATGTGCAAAGAATGAATTTAATTAGTTTCATCACAGATCTCCTTATATAATTTACATTTTAAAAATTCAAGGAAGAATGACATTAAGTCATCTTCCTATATAATCAAGTATCAAAGTAAAATGTTTAATTTGTATATGAATGGCTTGCTTTTTCCAATTGCATTCATATCAGAGTTAAAATATATCGTATAGCTCATTGTTGAATTATATCCATCTACTAAAACATAGTAATAAGTTTTGTTGATAAAACATGCTATACTTTCACTAGATTTCTAGTAAACTTATTCAATAAATCTACTCTAATGCTTCTAAATAATTATACTATATTTATTCATCATATTCATACATATGTGAAACACAAAGGCAACCGCTCAAATTTGAGAAACAGTCCTTGTTGTAGCATAAAATACATTTTATAATCAATCTAATTTCAATTTATTAAAGATTTCATCTACTTCATAATCATCAAAATATTTTGGCACTAGAATTTCTCCTGTTTTATCTTCATATACTTCATTTATTTTTTTTACATAATCATAAAAATGTGTATACATTTCAGCATCATCATTAAAATCAGAATGAGTATATAAAGTCTTAACACATTTCATTATTTTTTTTAATGCCACAGCATCTAACTCCGTAAATTTTGTAGAGGCAAATACATTCAAGATAGGCTCATTTCTAATAATTTTATCCTTATTTTTTGCATTGTTAATTAATTCAAAAAAATTATATATTTTCTCCATAGCACTTTCATTATAAATAAAATACTCTGTATTCAAATTCATAATTAATTTATTTAAATCTCCTTCTTCATCTTTGTAATAAGGTATAAAATCTTCTTTTTTATCATAATCAGAAATAATCTTATCCATACTTTTATCTAATTCATATGAATTCATCTTTAATGATTTTTCTTTATCTCCTATCAATGTATGTGTTTCGCTAGTTCCATCTGAAAAATTAAAAACAAAAGTAAGCCTATCGGCTATAAAGTTGTTACCATAATCCTCCATGAACTTTTCGTATGCTGAAAAACCAATAAGCGAATCAAATGGTATATACAAAAATCTTACTTTATCTTTATATTTTTTGTAATTTATAATGTCATAAAAATCGTAACCATCGTGGCAATCTTTAATAAATACAGCCTCATTCTTTGTATTACCATTCAATACATCAAAATAGATTTCCACATTTTTCATACGCTTTGGTTTATCACCTTTAAATAAAAAGGCAATTTCACTTGTTGTAGGAGAAACGGTTTTATAAAAGATATATTTAACATCTAACACCTTGCCTTCGCTAATTGTTTCTGGACATTCTGTATAAAAATCCTCTAATGCAAACTGGTCAATATGAAGTAATTTGTCATTAGGCAAGAAATCTAATCCTGTTGCTATATCCTTTAAAAACCAAATCATACTTAAAGAAAATGATATTATTAATAAAATCACTATTGCATAAATTTTATACTTCTTCATAATTTTCTCCCTATCCTCTTATCCATTAATATTTATAAAATGCAACACATAATTCTTGTTGCATTTTATATACAGTCCTACAACACTTATAAACTTTATATACTACCTGTTCTTTGCTTCTTAATTTTGTTTTGTATTAGGTATGTTATTTATCAACCACATTGAGTTTACCGTCTAGCATTACAATTCCAACTTACTCCCTCTACTTACACTTCGTGCATAGGGAGGGCTTGGGATTTGCTTTTATCATACAAGAATGCACCTTCTTGCAAAATATACTCAATCATAATTCCCTCTTGGTTTAAAATATACATCCAAAACTAACATATTCAAAGTTTAAATATGCATTACACATATCTGAACTATAATATGGCTTTAAATTTGCAATTTTTCGACTAGTTACAAATAATCCAAAACTTTCTACATCATCACAATCATTTTCATAAATTTCTACTGCACTACCTGTATCGTCGTTTCCAGTTATAAAATCTAAAGCGAAAGGAAAATCGGTCATGACTTTTTCATACAAACTAACTAACTTATTTATATCTTGATAAATAGTTTCTTTTGTAAACTCAACATCAAATGGGTCGATATCAAATTCATGATATTTGTTTTCTTCATAATCATAAGTAAAAGTTTCCATTTTATGTGGATATATACTTGAAAACATTTTCGTAATTTTGATTTTCTCTTCTTCTGTTAATTTATGTGATGTCATTATACTAGTTACTAGTCTCATTATCTTACCACTCCTGTCTCAATTAAATACTTATATTGTTCACTACTCAATTTAAATGCAGTATTAAAAGTTTTGTCTGCATTAATAAATGCCCATTGTTTAGTAGTTGGATTATAAATATGAGTTCCTTGCTTTCCATACCATGTTCCACTTTTTTGAACACCTGTATTTATTAATTCTTTAACATCTTGTTTAAAAAGTTTTACACTAGAACTACTGCCATCAGGGTATGACCCAAAGTCTTTACCATACTTACCAAACGCTTTATCTATAGATTTTCCATTATATACTACATCATCTGCACTATTTATTAATTTAGCTCCACCAGTTCCTTAAATCCTTCTTATGCTCTTTCATCATCAAAAATAACATTGCTGTTTCTAAGGTTGTATTAAATGCCGACTTACCAATATATTCTTCTAAGTTGTCTACACCTTTCATTTGGTAAAATTCTGCTACATCAAATTTTATACTCGCAAAATCATAGCCTTCTCCACTCACATAAAATGTTCCTGCTGTGCTAATGCTTGGATTACTAAACTAGCTCCTCCTGTGGCACACGCCACAATGACGCTAGCTCCTATTTGTATGAGCCCTTTTGGTGAGAACACCCAGCTAGCTAATCCACTTATGGAATCCTTAATATGTTGGCATTATACAATGATTGTCGCTTATGCTCCAATCTTCAAGTCCCTCCTTCTGCTTACACTTCGTGCATAGGGAGGGGTTGGAGTTAATCTTTATAAATAAATACTATAGAAAAGGGCATATCCTAATGAGTATAACCTAATTATAATTATACACCTTTTTTAGTTTCATTTATCCACTGTGCAAATACTTCTCCTGAACTAATTCCTGTCTTAGATGAACAAACACTTTCATACTTTAAATCAACATTATATTTTCCTGTTTGTACATGATAAATCATCTTCATTTCAGTTGGAACTTTCATGCTATATTCATTACATAAATCTTTAATTTTATCAATATCATTGGTTCCCATTTTCAAAAACTGCATTACTAAAGCTCTGTCAAGCCCTAGTAAATTTATCGTTTTTATTTCTTCGTTTGATTTAACAAAAATATTAAACATCTTACTTTTTTCTTCAATAGAGATATAAATATAAATTATATTCGCTTTTTTTTCAACTAATTCTAAACTTAATGATACAAACTCAGATTGCAAATCCATAAAAGCATCTTCAAATATTTTACTCATAAATCCTCCTTATTTATTGTTCTATTGTCTGAAAATATTGAACTCCACCTATTTCATATGGTATATCAAATGAGGAAGGTCTTGAGGTACCTTTCACAAAGTGTACATCTATATTTACATTTGAAACATCTTTCCCATTTTCCAGAGCCTTAGCCCATTGATTTTCAATTACTTTATATTCACTCAAATTTACATTTTGAGCCTGTGATACTAGATTATCCAATTCTGGCGAACCACCAATCTATCGCCAAACAAGTGCCCAGCATGATCTCCATCTAGCTTACTGGGTGTATTTGGATTATGATTTAATCTTCCATCATGCGTCTTTAGTTTTAAGCTATCTGTTTGAGCATTGGTAATCAATCCATCTTTACCAGTTTTATAAATATAGTCGTACTCACCAGTTTTGTAAGTAGTATTTGGTTTTAACTTACCATCAACATAATGACTGCCATCAGTTATTATGTCATCAATATGATTTTTAGCTCCACTATCTCCCTTATATCCATCTTTTACTTTCACTACTAAATAAGATATTGCTACTACTCGCTTTTTTAAGCTGATTTATTAATAACTTTTCGACTTGCCAAGCCCTAATTCTTCTAAGTAATTATACCATGTTTACTCACTATATCTGTAGATTTTTCATAGATAACATTTGAATGAGCAGTTACTTCTCACTAATAAAAAGGCTATCCCATAAATAGCATCATCTCCTATATGGAAATCATCTATTTGGTTATAGCCTTCTATATATTAACCATAAGAGTGTGAGTTTTGTGTGAGTATTAGGAATCTTATGGATAATATCAAACTTATTCCACCGTAACTGATTTTGCTAAATTACGTGGTTGATCTATTTCACACCCTCTTAGATTAGCAATCTGGTAGGATAGCAACTGCAAAGGAATAATCGTCGCAATCGCTTGTACCAAGACATCTACCTTAGGAATGGAAATACGATAATCATAAAAGTCATCACTAACTTTGAAATCTTCACGACAAATCAAAATAACATTCGCTCCACGAGCTTTTACTTCTTTAATATTACTAATTGTTTTTTCATATAAATCTTCATCTGTTGCCAATGCAATCACAGGAGTTCCTTTTTCAATTAAAGAAATCGTTCCATGTTTTAATTCCCCTGCTGCATAAGCTTCTGAATGAATATAAGAAATTTCTTTTAGTTTTAAAGAACCTTCCATAGATAAAGCATAGTCTAATCCTCGACCGATAAAAAACACATCAGAATGACGAGAAATTATTTTCCCTGCTTGTACATACTGCACATCTTCCATTAAGTGTGTAAGAATCTTAGGTAATTCATGCAATTCTTGAATAATTTCATTTGCCTTTTCTTTACTAATCTTTCCTCTTATATAGGCAAGATTTAGTGTAATTAAAGAAAGCAATGCCACTTGTGTACAATATGCTTTTGTTGTTGCTACGGCAATTTCTGGTCCTGCTAATGTATATGCCACATACTTTGCTTCTCTAGCAATAGAACTATTCATCACATTTACAATCGCAAATGTATCTACTCCTTGTTTTTTTGCTAAATCTAAAGCAGCTAATGTATCTGCCGTTTCACCACTTTGTGAAACCAACAAAACAAGTGTAGATGGTGTAAAAATAGGATTCTTATAGCGATATTCACTCGCTACTTCTACATTTACCTTAATTCTAGCTTTTGTTTCAATTAATGATTTAGCAATCATTCCTGCATACATCGCACTTCCACAAGCAACAATGTCAATTTCATCATATTTACTTAAATCTGGTAAATTAGCAACTAACTCATCAATATCATCATGCACATATTGTTTAATCGTATCACTCACTACTTTTGGTTCTTCGTGAATTTCCTTCAACATGAAATGTTCATAGCCACCTTTTTGAATGTCTACCACATCCATTGTTGACTCTTGCACAACATAATCAATTTCTTTTCCTTCGCAATTATAAACATGAATGGACTGTTTGTTTAATACCGCAATCTCATCTTGTCCTAATAAAATATACTGTTTGGTATACTTTAAAATAGCTGGCACATCACTAGCGATAAAATTCCCTACTTCACTTGTGGCTAATATCAATGGTGAATTTCTACGCATTGCATACAGTGTTTCCATATCATCATCAAATAAAATACCAAAAGCAAAACTTCCCCTAAACTTCCTATTTGCTTCTTTTAAAACGTCTAATTTATTATGATTGTTTGTATACAAATAATCAATGTATGCACAGGCAACTTCACTATCCGTTTGTGAATTAAATACATACCCTTTTATTTGTAATTCTTTTTTAAGCTCATGATAATTTTCAATAATTCCATTATGAACCAATGTTACTTGTCCTTGATGATGAGGATGTGAATTGCTTTCATTAGGAATCCCATGTGTTGCCCATCTTGTATGAGCAATCCCCAGGGTTGCTGATTGCACTTTTTTCTGCATTAACTTTTCTTCTAAACGGGAAACTTTCCCTCTTGTTTTGACAATTTTAATCGCACGATCTGCTAAAATGGCAACACCTGCTGAATCATAGCCACGATATTCCAATGACTTAAGACCGTCGATTAAAACACTATTTGAGATATTCTTATATCCCACATAGCCTACTATTCCGCACATTAAATTGTTCCTCCTATATGATTAAGCGTAATAAAAGTATAAGAAAAACAACCTTATCATGAAGGGTATTTTTCTTATTAACTGTGAGGAAATGTCTTTTTAGCGTATTATCTTGCCTTTGTTACATTTCTAACGATTCACTAAACCGTAGTAGCACCCGCCGAATCTTTCGATCACTACTAACCTCGTCAACACATACTGTGTCCTGGCGCTCATTATTATCCATATCATCATTAGATAATAACTGCTTATATTATATGCGTCTTATTTTACAAATGCAACGTTTTTTTCATAACACATGACAAATGTACATGACAAGCATTTACTTTTTACCTGTTTTAAGGCATTTCTATAATCCCTTACACAAAAGAGAAAAGATATAAAAATTAGCTGAGATCGCAATTTATACAAGGTTGTCTTTATAGGACATGCAATTGTTTTTATCAAAAAGATAAGGTATAATATGTAAAATTATAAACTGAGGTGATAGCGATGAAAAGAATTGTTGTAAAAGTAGGTTCTAGTACAATTACACATCAAACAGGATTGTTAAATTTAAGAAAGATGGAACAATTGGCAAAAGTATTAAGTGATTTAAGCAACCAAGGAAATGAAGTCATTCTCGTTAGTTCAGGAGCTATGGCAGCAGGTCGAGGAAAAATGGGGTTAACGACTCGTCCATCAACATTAGAAGAAAAACAGGCACTTGCTTCCATTGGGCAATGTGAACTCATGTATATTTATGATAAGTTCTTTTCACAATACTCTAAAATTGTTGCACAGTTATTAATGACAAAAAGAGTCATTAGTGAGAAACATTTACGAGTCAATGCATCGAATACACTAGAAACATTATTAGCGTATCATGCGATTCCTATTATTAATGAAAACGATAGTGTCGCTACCGATGAAATTGTCTATGGGGACAATGACACCTTAAGTGCAATTACAGCGAAACTTGTCAACGCTGATTTATTAATCATTCTTTCTGATATTGATGGATTATATGATAAAAATCCAAACCAATACGAAGACGCAAAATTAATTACTCGTGTAGATTGTATTGATGAACATGTTGAGAGTATGGCAGAAGATACAAATTCAAAGGTAGGAACTGGTGGTATGATCACTAAAATACAAGCAGCGAAGATTGCCGTAGAAGCGAATTGTGATATGTTAATTGTGAATGGTAAAGATTTAAATATCATTTATGATATTATGGATCAAAAAATAGTAGGTACATTATTTAAAGCTAGAAAGGAAGGCTAAGATGGATATTGTAAAACAAGGAAAACTTTGTAAACAGGCTGCTTATGAATTAATGAATAAAACAAATGAAGAAAAAAACAGTGCGTTAAGTGCGATTTGTGATGAATTAGATAAGCAAAGAGAAAATATTTTAAAAGCCAATCAAAAAGATATTGAAAAAGCGAAAGCAAATCATAAAAGTGATGCTTTCATTGATCGCTTAGCTTTAAATGATGCTCGTTTAGATGGAATCATTGATGGTGTTAAACAAGTCATTCACTTAGCTGATCCTACACATCAAATATTGGATTGTTGGGATAAAGGAGAATTACACTTTGTGAAAAAATCTGTTCCTATTGGGGTGATTGGTATTATCTATGAAGCACGTCCTAATGTGAGTGTTGATGCGGCTTCCCTTTGTTTAAAAAGTGGTAATGTTTGTTTCTTGCGTGGTAGCTCTGATACGATTGAATCCAATCAAGCACTTGTAAAAGCCATGCAAACTGCTTTATCCTCTGTATCCTTTAATCCAAACTGTATTGCTCTTGTACAAGATACATCAAGAGAAGTCGCTACCCAGTTTATGCAACTCAATGAATATTTAGATTTATTGATTCCTAGAGGAAGTGCCAACTTGATTAAAACAACCGTTGAAAAGGCTAGTGTACCAATCATTGAAACAGGAAGTGGAAATTGCCATGTTTATGTTGATCAAGATGCAGATATACAAAAAGCAGTAGATATTATTATCAATGCTAAAACACAAAGAGTGAGTGTATGTAATGCTTGTGAGAGTGTACTTGTACATGAAGCGATTGCCAAACAAGCGATGCCATGTATCATTGATGCATTAAAACAACATCATGTAAAAATACATGGTTGTCCAAGATGTCAGGTATACGATGAGGATATTTTATTGGCAAGTGAAATAGATTATGCCAAGGAATATTTAGATTATGAACTTTCCATTAAAATCGTTGATCATATACAAGAAGCAATCCATCATATCAATACATATCACACACAACATTCTGATGTCATTATTAGTGAAAATCCACAAGCAATTGAAACGTTCTTCAATCATGTGGATAGTGCCTGTGTATATGCCAATGCTTCCTCTCGTTTCTCTGATGGCAACGAGTTTGGCTTTGGTGCAGAAATTGGTATTTCCACACAAAAAATTCATGCAAGAGGACCCATGGGCTTAACAGCTTTAACCTCTTATCAATACCAGATTACAGGAAATGGAACCATTCGCAAATAAAAAAGATGATCGCTCATCTTTTTTATTTTATCTTATTGTTTAGCTTCACGCATCAATTGTTTACGATCAAAAGGTGTTAACCCTTTTTTACGAACACGAATGTGTAAAGGTGTTACTTCTACTAATTCATCATCATTAATAAATTCTAACGCTTCTTCTAATGTTAAAATTTTAGCAGGAACTAATTTCATCGCTTCATCATTTCCACTAGAACGAATGGCTGTTAGCTTTTTATTCTTTAATGGGTTTACATCCATATCCATATTACGAGCAGACTGTCCAATAATCATACCTTCATATACTTCTGTTTGTGGAGTAATGAATAATTGTCCACGCTCTTGAATATTCCATAAAGCATACGTCATCGCTTTCCCTGTTTCCGTTGAAATTAATGCCCCATTTGCTCTTTGTAAGATTTCACCCATAAATGGTTCATATCCAGCTACACGTCTTACCAAAGTACCTTCTCCATGCGTATCATTAATAAACTCACTACGATACCCTAACAAGCCTCGTGTTGGTGCTTGATAAACAATCTTACAATAACCATTTTCTTCGTCCATATTCACTAGTTGCCCTTTTCTTTGATTCAACTTGTTAATAATGGTTCCACTATATTCACTAGGAGCTAAAGCAACCACTTCTTCCACTGGTTCTACTAACACATCATTTTCATCACGATGTAAGATAACCTCTGGTTTACTAACAGCCACTTCATATCCTTCTCTACGCATATTTTCAAGTAAAATAGAAATATGTAATTCACCACGTCCACTTACTTTAAACATATCCGCACTTTCTGTTGCTTCTACCTTTAATCCAACATTCACTTCTAATTCTTTTTCTAAACGTTCTTTTAAGTTTCTACTAGTAACAAATTTTCCATCTTGTCCTGCAAATGGTGATTTATTAACAATAAAATTCATCGACAAAGTCGGTTCTTCCACATGGATTGTTTCCATTGGACACAAATGTTCTTTATCTTGGCAAAGTGTTTCCCCAATAGAAATATTGGAAATTCCTGAAATAACAACAATTTCTCCACTGGCAGCTTCTTTTACTCTTGATTTTGACAATCCACGATAAATGAACAACTGTCCAATCTGTGCATTTCTAACATTTCCATCACTATCACAAACAACAATATTCTGTCCTTCTTTAATCGTCCCATTGTACACACGCCCAATTCCTAAACGACCAATGTATTCATCATAATCAAGGGCAGAAATCTGTACCTGTAAATCTTTATCATCATAATCTGGATAAACATCACAATGTTCTAGGATTGTTTCAAACAAAGGATCAATATTTTCACTTGGTGTATTTAAATCCTTCTGTACAATTCCTTGTTTTGCAATTCCATATAATATTGGGAAATCTAATTGTTCATCACTTGCATTTAAGTCCAAGAACAACTCATACACCATATCGACAACTTCTTCTGCTCTTGCATCTCTTTTATCAATTTTATTAATTAAAAGAATCGGACGCAATCCCATTTCTAATGATTTCTGCAATACAAATCTTGTCTGTGGCATTGGTCCTTCACTAGAATCAACTAATAGAATGACTGTATCCACCGTTTTAATAATACGTTCTACTTCACTTGAGAAATCAGCATGTCCTGGTGTATCGACAATATTGATTTTAACATCATTATGCATTACACTACAATTCTTCGCATAGATTGTAATTCCTCTTTCTCTTTCCAAATCATTACTATCCATGACACAATCAACACTCTCTTCATTGCTTCTAAAAACACCACTTTGATTTAAAAAAGCATCTACTAATGTACTTTTACCAGCATCAACATGGGCAATGACGGCAATGTTTATAATTTTTTGTTTACTCATTTGTTACCACCTTTTTTATTACTTATCTATATTATACTGTTTTTGCTAATAATGCTAGAAATAATTATGATAATTGCAAAAGATAGCGCATACAATACTTTAAAGGGGAAATATATGAAGATAAAATTAAAACTATTGACAATTCTATTTTGTTTATTATCCTTATCTCTTTCGTTTCAAACATCTACGAATGCCAATACAAAAACAGTCATTGTTTCTTATGATGACATCTTAAATGAACCTGTTAAAAATATTGATCCTAATAAACCAATGGTTGCTTTAACCTTTGATGATGGACCTACTAGACAATATACAACGATGATCTTAGATTGCTTAAAAGAAAATCATGCCTATGCTACTTTTTTTGTCTTAGGTTCACGCATTGATAAAGCAAGCGATTTATTAGAAAGAATGATTTTAGAAGGTAGCGAAATCGGTAATCATACGTATTCTCATAAACAGTTAACAACCTTAAATGAAACCAGTATCGCAAATGAGATTCGTGAAGCAAATAAAAAAATATTTCAAGTAACACATAACTTTCCTAGTGTACTGCGTCCTCCTTATGGCTCATACAACGAAAGCGTCATTAATCATTTAGGGGAAATGCGTATTGTTACATGGAGTGTGGATAGTGAAGATTGGCGTAGTAAAAACGCTGAAACGATTGTTAAAAAAGTAATGAATGAAGTAAAAGATAAAGATATTATATTATTGCATGATTTGTATTTAAGCAGTGCACAGGCAGCTTGTCTTTTAATTCCTCGTTTACAAGAAGAAGGGTATCAATTAGTTACCGTTAGTGATTTATATTCTTTTGAAAATAACTAGTATTTAAGCTTTTCCTATTTCCTATCAAAGTGAAAAAAGCTATAATATCATTATGTATAAAAAACATGGAATAGGAGATTTGTATGCAGCATCTATTTGAAGGAAAAATATCAGTGAAGGCAGCTTTATTATCCCCTTATCGTAAAGTGGATAAGATTATGATTGAAGAACATAAAAAAGATCGTGATACTGCGTTTATTATGCGTCAAGCACAAGAAAAAAACATTGTCGTAGAACGTTTAAAACAAAGTGAGATTGATGACTTGTGCAGTGGAAAAACACATGGTGGTATCATTGCTATGTGTAAAGATAGAACCTATCAATCTTTATCTTCCATTCTTACGAAAGCTAGTTTTATCGCTTTTGTGGAAGGAGTAGAGGACCCTTTTAACTTTGGTTTTGTCTTAAGAAGTTTGTATGCTGCTGGTGTTGATGCTATCATCATGCCACCAAGAAATTGGACAAGTGCTGCCAGTACATTAGCCAAATCAAGTGCTGGAGCAAGTGAATACTTAAATATGGTAATTAGTGAAGATATAGAAAATACACTACTTTATTTAAAGCAACACCACTTTCAGATTGTTTGTGCCAATCGTGATGCAAAAGCGATAGAAATGTATGATTACGATTATACGCAAAAAATATGTATTTGTATTGGTGGAGAAAAACGTGGCTTATCAAAAAGCGTTTTAAAACATAGTGATCAAAACGTTTATATTCCTTATCAAAACGATTTTAGAAATGCTTTAAGTGCCGCAAGTGCATCAACCATACTTGCCTATGAAGTATTAAGACAAAGAAAAAACAAAAAGAAATAACAAGGCTAATCATCGTCTTTTTGAATCATCTGGTTGCTTTCTATTTCTACTCGTTATAATTTAAATGAACACCATATCCCTAGAGTGCTACTTACATTTAATGTTAGTTATATGTTAAAAAAGATAGGAGTTATTCCACGTTTTCAAGTGAATCACTACCTATCTTTTATTTTTCTTATGTGCATTAAAAATGAATAAACGATATTAATTTGCTAATTTATTAGCAGTTTATCAATGAATTCTTTAATTCTCTTCGCTTCTTCTCGATCCGCAAGATACATATTTGAATTAATAACCACTTTTTCTTTAGACACATAAACTCCAAGTACACTTTCATCTTTCATCGTTATTTTTACTCCCACATACACTAGTGGCTCTCCAAGCATGGAAACAAAAGTCGTACCTCCTAGTACCTGATGCAAAAAAGGGGTTGTTTTTCCACGAAACTTAGAATCCTCGTTTAAAACACTACATTTTTTGATGTCATTAATAGAATATTCTTGATTAATATCACCTAATATTTTAAACGTGTTTTTTTCAAGATTAAAAGTTATATTATCAAATTTCACTTCTGTGTTTTTCATATAAACCCTTTCTCCTCCTTTTAAGTATTAAAGCTATCCATTATAATTTTTTCACTATCATTTCCCTAACAAACCTACAAGTTAGTTGGCTTTCTCTTTACAACCTGCATTGGTTTGTCCTCCTTTCTTTTAAAAAACATGAATACAATGACCTAAGCGAAAGTCATCGACATTACAATGTATATTGGTGTTTTTAAAATAAAAAATAATAATCCGTATTAATAACAACCTTATCTTTATTAAAATTATCAATTCAAAGTCTAGTTGTTGGAACACTTCACTCGTGTATGCTTATCATCGTTATTACTACTTCACTGTTACTTTACACTTTCATTATAGATTAATGATAATTATTATACAATCACTTTCCTTTTTTAATCGTTAATGCATGAAAAGACATCAATAAAACCAACAAAGTTTCTAACCTAACTAACACTTTTCATTTTGATTAATACCGAAGAATAACCCCAAAGTTAAACCTCAAGAAAATTTGGTTACACAAAAAAGATAGGAGTTATCCCACATTTTCAAGTGAATTACTACCTATCTTTTATTTTTCTTATATGCATTAAAAATGAATCAATGTTTCACTATTTATTATAGTTGACGCAATCCTTCTTCTAATCCTGTTTTACTAGTTGTTTTTTCATCTACCTGCTTAATGATTTTTGCAGGACAGCCAGCAACAACAACTCCTGCTGGAACATCTTCAATGACTACAGCACCTGCTGCAACAACACTTCCCTTGCCTACTCTACAACCTTCAATAACAACTGCATTCGCACCAATTAACACTTCATCTTCAATAATGACTGGTGTCGCACTTGCTGGCTCAACAACACCTGCCAATACTGCACCTGCACCAATATGGCAATGCTTACCAACTGTCGCACGTCCACCTAATACAGCTCCCATATCGATCATCGTAGAAGCACCGATAATCGCTCCAATATTGATGGTTGCCCCCATCATAATCACTGCATTATCTCCTATTTCTACTTGTTCACGAATGATTGCTCCAGGTTCAATACGAGCATTGATATTTTTCATATCTAATAATGGAATAGCAGAATTACGACAATCGTTTTCTACATAATAATCTTCGATCAAATCCGCAAACGTTGTAAGTTTTTCTTTAATTTCTTCCCATTCGCCAATTAAAATCGGACTTTTTTGACAACCGAATTGACGAATCGGTGAAAAGTCTAACTTTTCTTTTTTACTTTTTACATACACCTTTACTGGTGTTTTTTTCTTTGCTTCTTTTATATAATTAATAATTTGTACTGCATCCATAAATACTCCCCCTTATTTTGTAAATAATACATCATTCATATTGTATAAACCTGCTGGTTTGTCAATAATAAAAGCAGCAGCTTTAATGGCACCATTAGCAAATATACTTTTCGAATGTGCCTCATGTTTAATCTCAAACACTTCGTCTTCACCAGCGAAAATGACACTATGTTCCCCAACAATACTTCCTCCACGAACTGCATGAACACCAATTTCCTTACTGCGTTTACGCATACCACAACGCCCATTCACTACTTCATATTGTTGATTTGCATTCATTGCATTGACTAACATTTTCGCTGTTCCACTTGGTGCATCGACTTTCTTATTATGATGCTTTTCAATCACTTCAATATCAAAGCTATCCTCTAAAATCGGTGTAATCTGTTTTAACACTTCTTCAAAAACCGTAATACCTAATGAAAAGTTAGCAGTATACACTGTTGGGTGTTGTTTAGCACTCTCTTTAATCATCGCAATTTGTGTTTCACTATAGCCAGTAGTGGCAACAACTAATGGCGTATTATGTTTTTCTACATACTTTAAAATCATCTCTAAATAGCTAGGATGAGAAAAATCAATAATCACATCAAAAGGTTTTTCAATCTGTGTTAAATCATCTAATAAACCGATACTGACAATTCCTGCAATTTCATGTCCATTCGCTAATAGCTTTTTTTCAATGAGTTGCCCCACTGCTCCATATCCGACTAACGCTACTCGCATACTATGATTCCATCACTTTCATGGTTGCTTTCAATATTTCAATATTCGCATCACTCATCTTATATAAAGGTAAGCGATAGCCACCAACATTCATTCCTTTTAAATTCATTGCTTCTTTAATTGGAATTGGATTTGGTTCAATGAATAAAGCATTGATTAAATCTAAATATTTTAACTGTAAATGACGTGAACCTACGACATCATGATCTAAGTATTTTTGTACCATATCATGTGTTTGTTGAGGTAAGATATTCGCAACGACGGAAATCACACCACTTGCTCCTAATGACATTGCCGCTGTAATCATATCATCATTCCCTGAATACATTTGAAAATCATCATTCAATAATCTAGCAATTTGTGCCATATATGAAATATTACCACTTGCTTCTTTAATAGCAGCTACATTCGGGTGTGTACTTAAACGTTTTACTACATTATAAGAAATCGCACAACCTGTTCTACCTGGTACATTGTATAAAATACATGGTGTATGAAGTGCATCAACAACCGTTTTAAAATGCAAATACATTCCTTCTTCATTCGCTTTATTGTAGTAAGGAGCAATAATTAACAAAGCATCTGCCCCCATTGCTTCATACTTTTTACAATATGTCAGCATCGTATTCGTATTATTACTTCCTGCACCAACATAAATAGGAATACGCTTATTTGCCTTTTCAATCGCATATTGTACAATACTATCATCTTCTTCATGCGTCATAGTTGGTGTTTCTCCTGTTGTTCCTAATACTAAGATTGCATCACTATGATTCGCAATATGAAATTCAATCAATTCCCCTAACTTATCAAAATTTACACTGCCATCTTCATTAAATGGTGTAACTAATGCCACAATACTTCCTTTTACTAACATTTTTAGTCCTCCTTGTATGTTGTACACATACCTTCTGCAATTTTTTCAGCAGGTCCTTCCATATAAACATCTTCTCCACGATATGTGATTTTCAATTTACCTAATTCTAAATGTACATTCACTACATCGCCTACTTTATGAAATTCATTGGCAATCACAACACTTGCACAACAACCTGTTCCACAAGCTTTACTAATACCCACACCACGCTCATATGTAATAACACGAATATTGCTTTCCCCCATAATCTCGACAAAGTTCACATTCGTTTGTTCTTTAAACATGGCATGATGACAAAGATAACTTCCTATTTTTTCTACATCTATGCTGTCGATTGAATCTACAAACATCACAGTATGAATCACACCCATATAAACACTACTTAAATGATAGTCATCAATCATATAATCTTTAATATCAAATACATACTTTGCTAAATTTAACTTCTCTAAAGCATAACTTGGTTTTCCCATATTTACTTTTACTTTAAACTTTGGTTCCTTAACCACTTCTATACGCATCGTTCCTGCCAATGTTTGCACATTAAACTTATTTTCACAAACGATATTTTTATCACATACATATTTAGCAAAACAACGTATACCATTACCACACATTTGTGCTCTTGAACCATCTTGATTATAAAAAATCATTTCTAATGGTGCTTGTTTGACAACAATTAATCCATCGGCACCAATACCTACATGCATATCACACATATGTATAGCTAATTTCGATAAATCTAAACTTTTTAAATCTTCATAATCCACTAACACAAAGTTATTTCCACAACCATGATACTTTGCAAATGTTATCATCTTTCATCCTCTCTTACATCTAAACGCATTTGATCTTCATACGTTTCACGACGAATCACTAAGCGATCATTCCCATCTTTCACAAAAACAACAGCCAATTTATTTAAACGATTATAATTACTTGCCATTGTATATCCATAGGCACCTGTTGAATACACAACAATGATGTCCCCTGTTTCTATTTTAGGTAGTTTTGCATGATGAATAATAATATCTCCACTTTCACAACACTTACCAGCAATTTCATAAACTTCCTTTTTTTCTTCATTCATTTTATTAGCAACATCACATGCATACGCCGCATCATATAAAGCAGGACGAATATTATCAGCCATACCTCCATCAATAAAAGCAAATTGTTTATTTTGTGTCTGCTTTGTAAAACCAACACGATAGAGTGTATAACCAGCTTCTGCAACAATGCTTCTTCCTGGCTCCATACATACTTTCTGTAATGTTACTTGATATTTCACACATTGTTCTTCAATGGCTTTAATCAATGTTTCACACATTAATGGTGTAGGCGTTGGTTTATCTTCCTGTGTATAGACAACACCAAAACCACCTCCGATATTTAAGGTAGATACCTTACTTTGTATGTTTGTATTCATATTGGCAATAAAGGCAACCATCTTTTCAATCGCTCCTACAAATGCTTGACGTTCAAATATTTGCGAACCAATATGAGAGTGAAAACCATCAAAGACAACAAATTCACTCGCTTCAATTTTTTGAATCATCGTAACAATTTCATCTACTAATTCAATACTAATTCCAAACTTTGAATCACTTGTTGCCGTCATAATAAATTCATGTGTATGTGCTTCTACTTTAGGATTAATACGAATTAACACTTTCACTGCTTTTTTATATTGACTGGCTAGTGTAATAATTTTATCAACTTCATGCATGTTATCAATGACAATGGTTTTAACATTGTACTCTAATGCCATTGCTAACTCCTCATCTGTTTTATTATTACCATGAAAATAAATTTTATCGGGATCAAAATTAGCACATTTTGCAACATACAATTCTCCTCCACTTACAACATCTAAACAACAATCATAAGCTTTTAATTTATTTAACATCGCTGTACAAGTAAAAGCTTTTGATGCATAAATCACTTCACAAGCAAAGTGATCACTTTGAAAGTTTTGTGTATATTCCTCTAACTTTTGTTCTATTTTTGCTTCATCATATACATATAATGGGCTACCCCATTTTTCGATTAAGCGATTTGCTGTTACACCACCAATTTTCATCATTTTTTCCATTCGTATATCCTCCATAAACAAAAAAACCAATAAGGGTATCTTATTGATTTCATTATATCATTAAGATAGCACTCCTACTAGACGTAGACAGTATTATAAATCTTATTTATAATACCATGTACCATTTATGCCTAAATGATCCATTCGGCGAATGCCCCTTCACAACCACTGTCTATCGAATGCCTTCTCGTAAGATTGCCTGTTGACTATTCGCACCTCTATCAAATATTTAATTGTTTCTATTAGTTTAACACTGTTATTTACATTTTACAATCATTTCTTTCAGAAACATTTTGTAAATATTTTCTACTATTTCTCTTTATTAGGTAAACACAAAGTAATTTGTGCAGGAAGTATTTCAATACAAGGATTAATCATATCCACCACTTCCCCATCTAAATTAATAGCTACTTTATCTTTACTTAAAATCTGGATTTTTTTACACTGCTTTAAACTAACAATATCTTCATATTGTAAATGTGTCCCTTTTTTATATTTTCCTGATAAACGAATAATTTTTCTTCGTGTTACTTTCTTAATAAAACATACATCAATGAATCCATCATTAATGGAAGCACTAGGAGAAGGACAAAACCCACCCCCGTAATAACGACCATTACCAGCCACAACAAAGGTATACTCTTCTTTCGCTAATGCTTTGCCATCTAATAAAATAGTGTATTCATGAGCAAGAGAAGTCATCATGCTATGAAGTAATGCCATATAATAAGGTATTACTCCTTTGATTAAAGGTAAGTTTTTAAAATGTTCCACATTTTTGGCGATGGTAACATCGAAACCAACAGAGGCCGTATTAATACTAACACGATCATTAATTTTCATTAAATCACAAGTTACTTGTTTTGCATGGCGATAGTTTGACATATGTAAAAAATCACTTCTTGTATATTCATCAAACACTTTGATAAAATCATTTCCTGTGCCAATAGGAAAGATGGCTAATTTCGCATTTGGATATTCATACATACCATTGACTACTTCATTAATGGTGCCATCACCACCACAAGCATAAATACATAAATCAAGTCCACTTTGTGCATATCGTCTAGCGATCAATGTCGCATCTTTACTTTTCTTTGTTACCTCAATAACATAATCATAACAGCTAAATACTTCATTAATCTTATCTTGCATTGCTTTTAAATCAAATTTACCTGCTTTTGGATTCATTATAAATACATGTTTCATACAGCCCCACACTTTCATTAACAAGTATAAAATAGTTTATCTTATCTTTCAATCAAATTTGTTGAATTGTCCTTCGCACAATGATAAGATAATAAAAAAATGAGGTGAGCCTATGAGATATTGTCCTGAATGTGCAAATGAATTAACTATGAAAGAATGCGACCACGATGGTTTAATACCGTATTGTCCTGTTTGTAAACAGTTCCATTTTCCTATGTTTAATAGTGCCGTTAGTACGGTTATGTTAAATCCTAGTAAAGATAAACTCTTATTAATTCAACAATATGGAAAAACTGCAAACATTCTTGTGGCTGGTTATATTAATAAAGGAGAAAATGCAAATCAAGCATTGATTCGTGAAGTAAAAGAAGAAGTAGCATTAAATGTCATAAATTATGAATACAATGATAATATTTATTTTGAAAAAAGTAATACGTTAATTCATAACTTTATTTCTATTGTGGATCGTGAAGATTTCACCCTCACTGATGAAGTTGATAAGGCTCAGTGGTTTTCTATTGAAGATGCTATTTGCGAAGTAAAACCAAATAGTTTAGCAAAGAACTTTTTGTTTAAAGCATTACATAAATTAAAGCTTAGTGAAAAATTATTTATTATTGAAGCTGAGCGTATTTATTTAAATGATAGTGAAGATCACATGGTTGCAGAAGTTAACTTCCCTTTCATTGATGGTTGTTATGTGATTAATCATACCTTTGTTGATCCTAGTTTACGAGGCTTAGGAATCGCAGGAAAACTAATTCATGCTGTTTATGAAGTTATGAAAGCAAACAACAGTAAAGTAAAACCAACTTGTTCCTATGCAATCAAATACTTTGAAAAACACCCTGAGCAACAAGATATAATCGCAAAATAAGAGTACATAAAGAGAATGTTTTTTTAAAACTTCTTGGTCACATTATTAATTTTTATCTTTTTCTTATATCTTTTTCAAATATTTCTTTAATCACTTTAATGAGGTCTATCACATCATAAAAGCCTATCATTTTCTTTAAATAATTTTCTCTTTTGAATAGTTTCATTTATATCACAGAAGCATGTTTATATACGTTTTAACATTACCATTTTTTAATTTTTTTCATTTTTGGTAACGTTAACTGCACTTTATCATATTCTTTTATCAGCTATTTAGTTAAAATGATTATATCAAACCCTATTAGCGAAAATTGAAAAAAATAAATTTTGATTATTTAAGAATATACAATTTTGACCATATCGACACCAACATATTTGGTAAAGATAGGTCTTTTTTACATATTTTTATTTTCTACTTCATAATACGCCTTTAAACAATCTTCACGATCTTCTATCTCATCGCCTTCTTCTCGCCAATACCATTCATCGACTACCTTTAAAAACCAATCTACTCCTGTGAATTTACATATCGCCACAGAAAATGCATTAAATGCTTTTTGTGTATCAGATGCTGAATACACACCTTCTGCTACTTTCTTAATGCCTCGTTTTGCAAAAAAATTATCTATTACTTCATAGCACTTCTTAATATCATAGTTATTAGCGATTGCTTTTTCTTTACTTAAAAACACTTCCATCATCATAATTAATTACACCCTTTCTATTAATTAGTTTATATTTTCATTCAAATTATAACATATGTTTTTCCAAAAATAACAACGTTAAACTTATTATCATACAGATTTCTCACTTGTCTAGTATTTTATGTTTGCCTCTTTATCTTCAAAACCTTTCAAATAATAAGAAATCCTCTTAGAACATAAAAAAACCACCTACCAATAATTAGATGGTTTGGAGTGAACTACACACGAAGCGAAAGCTTCCATGCTTCTTGTTTCGACCTCTACTGTGTTTCCTAACCGAAAGGTTATTCATCCATCTTACACAGAGTCCACAAGCGTATAAGTTTGGCTAGTTCCTAACCTACTATAATAAGGATTTAGGCTACTTCTAGTAGTCTTACGTCCTTCTTTTTTGATACTATACACAACCTAAGGTTTTATGTGTCAATTCAGCCCACGAACCTAAAGGTTCTGGTAGTTCTTAGCACTATGCTTTTGAATTAAATTGTGCATACATTTAGGACTGCACCTCATCCTGAATTACAACTATAATATACCATAAGATAAAATCCATCGCAAATTATTTTTGCAAAGATAATACCACTTTATATTTTTTTATTACAATTTCTTACCAATCTTTTTAAGCAGTATTCCATTGCAAAAAAGATTAATCACTATGACAATTATACCTCCTACAAAAAACACATAATTCGTATCTATTAAGGAACTCCAATCATTGATTGTAACCTGATAACTGATATACCATATTTGCAACAATAAAGAAATCATGCAAAATGTAAAGCTAAGCATCATAAGCCAAAGATTTCGTTTATAATTATTTCCTTTGAAATTGCACCACAATGGAATAATCCAAGAAATAAGTCCCAACAAAATACTACCAACATTCAATATTCCATAATCCATTATAATTTCCTCCCTTTTCATGAACAAGCATACGCATCCTATATATTTTATATCTACTTTTTTAGACTTTTATCTTTTTGAATTTTATCAATCTAAACTTTTTATTTTTACTTTTTGCCATGATGTCTCCATTTGTTTCTCTCTTTTACTTCATAATATGCTTCCAAGCAATCCTCACGATCTTCTATATCATCACTGTCTGCTCTCCAATACCATTCATCTACCACTTTCAAAAACCAACTACTGTCAGGAAACTCCCATATAGCAACACCGAAAGCAGTAAATGCATTTTGAGAGTCAGGTGCGGAATACACTCCTTTCTCTATTTTCTTAATGCCACGCTTTGCAAAAAAAATATCTATTACTTCGTAACACTCTTTTATATCATAGTTATTAGCGATTGCCTTTTCTTCACTTAAAAACACTTCCATCATCATAATTAATTACAACCTTTCTTCTTAGGTGGCAGAAATGCCACCTAGCAAATAAAACAACTATATTTCTTAGGTTAGCGTTTTCGTTCATTTCTGCTTTTTACCTTATAATATACTTCTATGCAATCTTCACGATCCTCAATAGCATCACTTTCAAAACGGAGATACCATTCATCAACGATCTTTAAAAACCAAGAACTTCGTGGAAATTTTCCAGTTGCCACCCCAAAGGCAGTAAATGCATTTTGAGAGTCTGGTGCGGAATACACTCCTTCCGCTACTTTCTTAATGCCACGTTTTGCAAAAAAATTATCTATTACTTCATGGCACTGATTAATATCATAGTTATTAGCAATTGCCTTTTCTTCACTTAAAAACACTTCCATCATCATAATTAAATACCTCTTTTTTGTATAAACAATGACTACTTTTTGCCATATTCTCCACTTTCTTTTAAAAATTCATAATATTCTTTTAAACAATCATCTCGATCCTCAATAGCATCACTACTTGATCTCCAATACCATTCATCTACTACTTTTAAAAACCAGCTTGATTTAATAAACTTCCCTACTGCGACGCTAAATGCAGTAAACGCATTTTGTGAATCAGGTGCATAATACACTCCTTCCTCTATTTTTTTAACGCCACGTTTTGCAAAAAAATTATCTATTACTTCATAGCACTGATTAATATCATAGTTATTAGCAATTGCCTTTTCTTCACTTAAAAACACTTCCATCATCATAATCAAATACTTCCTTTCAAATAAAACAATGACTACTTTTTCTTAGATTTCCCCTTTTTCTTGTTTTGAAATTTATAATATGCTTCTAAACAATCATCTCGATCCTCAATAGCATCACTACTTGATCTCCAATACCATTCATCTACCACTTTCAAAAACCAACATGATTCAACAAACTTTCCTACTGCGACACTAAATGCAGTAAACGCATTTTGTGAGTCAGGTGCGGAATACACACCTTTCTCTATTTTCTTAATACCTCGTTTTGCAAAAAAATTATCTATTACTTCGTAACACTCTTTTATATCATAGTTATTAGCAATTGCTTTTTCTTCACTTAAAAACACTTCCATCATCATTATAAATTATCCCCTTTCTTTTTAGGTGGCATTTCTGCCACCTTCTAATTAATCGAGCTTTATCACTCAATATTATATACTACAAAGATGAATAAATACAATCACAGCAA
>SAAR01001088.1 GCA_009916335.1 Erysipelotrichia bacterium
GGTTTTTATATACTCTAATTAACTCTTTTATTTGGTTATCATTTAACCATAAAGGCTTTAATTTGTATTTACTGTTAAATGTATCAAGTCCAATACTGTGAGCTTCTGCATGATGCTTTCTACACAATGGCAAGAATCCAGTCTGTTTCCCATCATCAAATTCATACCCTATTCCTAACGCTGGAGAATGGTGTAGTTCACTAGATGCTCCACATACAGCACATCTTTTATGTTTCAACATCATAAACATAACTCTTTTTCTATCTTCAACTTCTAGCATAAACATAACTTCTTTTTTTATCTCTATCCCATTATCAAAAAAATATCCTAATAGAAAAGAAATGAATTTAGTTGCTTCAGCTTTCTCAAATATATCCATTTTTAAACTAAAGGTACCTCTTAATGCTACATTCAATCTCTGTACCTCTTTAAAAGTAACATCTTCTATCACATCTAAAATCTTGTCATAGCCTGTAGCACCTTGTTTAACAGCTTTCTTGATATTATCTTTAAGTTGCTTTTTGCTTGTTTCTAAATCAAATCGTTGAGATTTTAAGATGGTTTTTAACCCTTCGCTCATATCGTAATTTGTGATGTCTTCATCGCCAACCACTAAAATCACAAGTTCACGCAACGTTTTAGTGTCAAGTGTTTTGAAATGTTCAAGATTCAAAAACAAATTCATTAAGTTTACTTTTGAAAGCAATTTAGTTTCATCTTCAATTCGTGCTACGGCTTTTTTCATACCAAAGATTTCGTAAAGTTTTCTTAGATAGTCTTTTTTAATCATTTCACTACCGTTAAAATAGTATTTAGTTTCCGTCCCATCATAAACAATTTCTTCTGTGCCACGACTTTTTACCCATTTTTCACGAAATTCTTTCGTCAATACCGTTTGTAAACCACCATCGTTAAATGTAAGTTGCACCTTTGTCACCGTGTCATTTGGACTTTCATTCGGTTTTAAGTAACTATTCAACCCATTAGTCGAACCGTCAAATAAACTATCCGC
>SAAR01001089.1 GCA_009916335.1 Erysipelotrichia bacterium
TTTTAGTCATATATATAAGTCTGATATTGATGTAATAAATTATTTAACTCTAACCACCTCTAACAGGTGTTTTCTAATATCTTTCGCGTTAACTCCGTGCGCCTCGTTGTGGCACTGTAGGCACAAGCAAGCTAGATTTGATAAAATACTTGTTCCCAAATGAGACCTATAAACGATATGGTGTACTTCTTGTGCTGGTCTGCAACGGCAAAGTTCGCACATACCGCCACTCCGCTCGTAAGCTAGTATTTTATTTTTTCTAAAAAGAACATCATCTTTTATTTTTCTTTTTGTAGCCATCTTTTACTCCAACCAACATCTTTAATCGGTTTTTCAATAGTATCTTTATCACTCCACCCTCTACGTTTTCTATAAAGTAAAGTATTTTGTTTAATGCCTAAATCTAAAGCCCAATCGCATAATGGTTTTGTTACACCTTTATATGTCAAAAGTTTATTATTTGTCTTGTTTCTAGCCTGAACTTTATAATCAACCCATCTACAATTATTAGGTTCATAATTTCCATTAACATTTATTCTATCTATCGTTAATCCTTTTAAATATCCATTTGATAACGACCACTTCATAAAATTAACAAAACTATTTTTCCATTCTTTGCAAACCATAATTCCACGTTGATAGTAATGTTTAGAATTTTGATGATTAGGATTGCTACACCTTGCAACCATATCGCACCACACGTTATATAATGGTGTTTTACTCATATAATGCTTATTACACTTTCCGCAGCTTTTTGTATTGCCACTAGAAACTCTGCAGCCTACGGATTTATGATAATTTCCGCAATCGCATTTGAATAACCAAATCATTTCTCCTCTATTTGATTTTTCAAAAAGCGGTTTAATTGCGGTTAAATGATTAAATTTTTTTCCAGTTAAATCTTTATAATTATTCGTTGTTATCGCCCCATCCCTCTACTAGCGATTGAATGTATTCGCTAGGTTCTAACTGGATATCTAGTTGGTTACATTCGTCAACTAGGCAATCAAT
>SAAR01001090.1 GCA_009916335.1 Erysipelotrichia bacterium
TCCACAAACCAACTTTGTTTATAAACTTATACTACATTTATAGAACAGAAAAAACTTTTTTTAATTAACCATAAATGGAACAGGTTGAGTTAGTGAAAGCTATTGAAGGCTATGAAAACTATACAATTTCAGAGAGTGGAGTTGTTATAAATTTATTAACTAATAGAATAATGAAATAACATGTCAATGACAAGGGTTATATGTCACTTTCATTGCATAAGGATAAACAAATTAAAGTTTTTCAGACTCATAGATTGATAGCGCTAGCATTTATACCTAATCCAAATAATTTGCCTTTTGTAGATCATATTGATAGAAATAAATTAAACAACAATCTCTAAAATCTTCGCTGGGTAAGTATCAGAGATAATTCAAGGAACAAATTTAAGTTTGGTGAGTAAATATATGAATATGTGGATAATCTACCAGAAAACTGTGTAGAATTTGTTAGATACAATGGGCATGTGTTCGAAAATTATTTTATCGATTAAGAAAGTAAGTAAATGTATGAGTTCAATGGAGTTGCGTATAAGACACTTAATACTATAAATCATCACAATTGTAAAAAGTATACATTGATAAATACTTTCCACAAGAGCGTTGAAGTAGGCTTAACCAAATTGAAAAAAAATATTTATAACTGATTCGATGCTTCAGAACTTTTTTTTTTTGCTCATCGTTTTCAAATAACTAGACCATCTCGAGGTGGTGGTTATTTGATTTATGGAGTGGACTAAACATTCAAAGCTCCTTACTTTGGAACAAACTTATCTATTAGTTAGTTTGCTATGCCTCCTATTCCTGGTATACGTCCGACTAATCCTTATATACCTTCTCTGTTTTTATTAAATAAGTTTTTGAAGAATCCTCCTACTCTTTAGAAGAATCCAGGCTTTTTAGTTTGATTTAACGATTATCCTGTTGGTTGTTTGGTTCCTTGATTAAGAGACTGATCAGCGAGTCTGGTCCGATTCATATTGTTTAGTGAAACAGCAGCATCTCCAATAAT
>SAAR01001091.1 GCA_009916335.1 Erysipelotrichia bacterium
CAACAAGAGATAGACTCAATCATCTTTTACTTCACAATGTTGTGACAGGATGCACTGTAATGGTCAATAGAGCATTGGCAGAAAAGGTGAAAACTATCCCTCATGAGGCCATAATGCATGATTGGTGGATGGCTATGGTTGCGTCTGCATTTGGGAAGATAGGCTATATCGATGAGCCTTTGATGCTTTATAGGCAACATGGCACCAATGACACGGGAGCTAAAAACTATGGATGGGGTTATTTTATCAAAAAGTTTAGAGAGAGACCGAGTTTAGATAGATATCTAGCACAAGCAGAAATGTTCCTTTACATGTATGAAGATAAGCTTGATGATAACTCAAAAGAAATGCTTTTAGTACTAAAGGATTTTAATAGCTTGAGCAAGTTTAAAAAGATAAAGGTCATCATCAAATATAAACTATGGAAAAATGGCTTTATACGCAATATCGGTTTGTTGGTCAATGCATGAAAATCCAAACGATCATTCCCATTCTCAACCCTCAAAGTTCTTTTTTTAATAAGACAATTACTTCTTTACATGTACAAACAGTGAAGTCTTCCACGCTGTTAATCAACTCAGGAGATCCTATATCTCATGGTAATTTTGAAGTTGCAAAGATAGATAAAACAACTTTCAATCATGCCAACACTCGCAATATTGCATTAAAATATGAAGCAGATTTTTATCTTTTTATGACACAAGACGCAATGCCTTATGATGAACATCTTGTAGCGGAACTTTTAAAAGCATTTGAAGATGAAGAGGTTGTTGTATCTTATGCAAGGCAGATTCCCTATAAAGATGCAGATGCCATAGAAGTTTTTGCAAGAACGACAAATTATCCTGCACTTTCTAGTATAAAGTCCAAAGAAGATCTAACGCAACTTGGTATAAAAACATTTTTTTGCTCCGATAGCTGTGCGATGTACAGAGCGAGTTATTTTAAAGAAGTAGGCGGTTTTAAACAAGGGCTAAATACCAATGAAGATATGGAGTACGCAGCAC
>SAAR01001092.1 GCA_009916335.1 Erysipelotrichia bacterium
AAGTTTGAAATTAATGAAAAAACTGTTGGTAAATTTTCTGCTGATATGTTTAAAAATAAAATCACCGAAAATGGTGCTGTAAAAGTTGTAGACAATAAAACATACGCGCATTCTAAGGCAGTGAGAGGATATGAGTTGACCGACAATGGTGCTCGTAAGATTGTGGAACGCTCAAAACTCACTGTAAAAGGTGAAATCATTCAATCCGCTATTGAAGACCTTGATACTGCAGTGGTAATCACAGATGATGACAATGCTGATGCTGTGTATGGATCAAATGGTATCATATATATTAGTCAAAAGGCTGACTTTAATAGCAAGGCAGAAGTCATTGATAAAATTGTAAGACATGAATTTGCACATAAACTCAAAGACGAAAGCCCTGAATTATTTATTGAAATACAAAATGAGATTGACAGTTTAATTGATATTGCAATAGATGATAAAGGCAATTTTAGTATTGTTGGGAAAAACGGAGAAAATAATCTAACTGAATTATTAAGAAGCAAAGGATATGACAAACAACTTCAAACGGCTGCAGCGGATTACATGGCACAGACTAATAATAATGTTGAAAAATCAGTGGACCTTCTAAAAGAAGAAGTGGTGGCATACTTTGTTGAAAACGTAATTAATGATGGGAACTTTGCATCTATTTTGTCCTCTAAAAAAACTGGGCTTTTAACACAGTTGTTTGATAAACTGGATCAAAATATTAAGTTAGATAAAATTGCAGAAGGCGATAAGAAAGTCTATCGTGCACTAAAAAAGATTAGAAATAGATTTGAACAAGTGGCAAGAGAAACTGTCAAGGCACAAAACACTATGCGCGACTTTACGAAACGTTTGTTTGGTAATGGGTATGACTGGTCACGATTCATTAAGAGTGAGATTTTAGAAAAGTATGGTGAAAATCAGGTTCTAGTGGACTTTTTTACAACTGTTGACTTTGATAAGGGCACTGTGACTATTAGCGGTGTTGAAATGAAGGTTGAGGATGTTGTAGA
>SAAR01001093.1 GCA_009916335.1 Erysipelotrichia bacterium
GTTTTAGCGAATATGGCATAGTAATAAAATCCCAATATTTCTTATAGTATATGATACGCTCAACTAGTAGAGCAATTAAAATAATACAGGCATACAATTTGAGATTTTCTACATGAAAAACGTAATCGACAGCTATAAAAGTAATTAGGAGCAACCAGCCCCTAATCATTATGTCTAAAATAAAGAGCCTGATACCTTCTATCATGCTCTTTTAACCTCAGTTTTTTTCATAGCTTCACTTTGCGTAAAGTATAAATTGCCATTAGCTGAAACAACACTTACAGGAATTGAAACAAATTCACCCTTTTGAAGTAAAGCAATATCAGAATCTATGGTTATTTTAACTTTGATAACTTCCATACCTTTTGCTTCGCTTTCCATTAAGAATTGTGCGTATGTTGTTTTTTTACCTTCGTAAACTTTTTCGACTGTTGCCATGATTTTTCCGTTAATTGTAATTTGTGTTGACATTGTTATATTTCCTTTTTTAATGTGTTTGAATTTTTACTAGATTGGCTTTTTTGTAAAGCAACTTTCTCTTGTGTTTTATGCTTAAATCTGTTATACGATAAAAAATTTTTCCATCGGGTGCGCGTATTCTGTTGGATTTTATCTCTATTGTAAAGAGTGCTTTTTGGCTTCCTTGCGTGCTTTTAACGGTTTTTGTTATTTTAGATTCTATATGCGTAACATACTTTTTAATGTAGGTATTGTTTTGCAAATAGAGGTAATAGGGAATGCCTAACTCTTTAATTATCGAATCAATCTTAGATTTAATTTCAGGGGTTAGCGAGTAATAAATCTTTTTATAGAGAAACTGTGTTAGTCCTATATCACTGCTTGTAATCACTCTAATTTTATAAGTACGTTTCCAACCGTCCATAGCTCTAATACAAAAATAGTCTTGTCCGTCTTGTAGGTTTTTTGTGACATACTTCAATAAATAGCGAGAAGCATAATTAATGTTTTCTCTAAATTTTGGCTCTTCAAAGTCAGACTGATTTA
>SAAR01001094.1 GCA_009916335.1 Erysipelotrichia bacterium
CTGGAAAAGGGAAATAGACAGTTAGGAAAGGGCAGCGAGCGTAAAGAAAAGCATCAACAATGCTCAGCCAGTATGTTTTTAAGGGCACATGCGCTGCTGCTATGACATCTAACAATCTTTGTGCATGTTTTGCCACAAGTTTTAATTGCGTTAGAAACCATTTTGTGCGAAACCGTATCTGTAAAAAGCACAAGAAGATCAGGGCTACCTATTAGCGTTTTCATATTAGAAGACATTTGAGTAAAAACTTTGGATTATTTATTTTCCAATGATTACCTTGGTTATCGGCACACGTTGCAAAATAAGATAACCCTACATCTATACCCACCACCCCAGACTGTGTTTTTGGTTTTAGTTCTACTTCAACCAAAAATGAAATATAATACTTGCCATTTCTTTTCTTAGAGACTACATAACTGGATATTTTAGATAAATTTCCCCAACTGTTTTTATATTTACATTCCCCTATTTTTGGAAAATGCACGTACTTTGTGCCAACCCCATTGACACAATCGCCCACTAATTTAAAGCTATTATGCCCCATCTTTCTTGATTTAAATCTAGGTTTTTGGGCTACGTTATTAAAAAATGCACTCCAAGCTGATGCTAGGCTGAAGGTTACCTGCTGCAAAGCAACGGAAGAGCAGTCCTTTAAAAAATCATGTTTGGTTTTTAATTCGGTTAAAAGTGAGTTGAGATAAGGTTGGTTTATGATGCCAGCGTAATGGTAGGTTTCTTCTAATAAAGAATTCCAAACAAAACGACAACACCCAAAGTACTTATCTAAGGCTTACTTCATCTCTCTATTTGGATATAGTCTACATTGTTTTGTTATTTTCTTCATATTAGGAATACACTCAAGGTAATTTCATTTGTGTCATCTAATCAGTAATATAGGCGTGATATTTTTTTATTTATAGTCACGGCATAGAAGGTGAGTTGCCCCACCTTCTATATTTTTCATCAGGATGGCAAAATATAACAATCAATAAAGCGACCCAATCC
>SAAR01001095.1 GCA_009916335.1 Erysipelotrichia bacterium
CTTGTTTTTCCAAGTTGCGTTTCAAACTTTAAAATGAAATTTTCATATCTATTTTTGATGATTTTTTCAGCTACTTCTTCTTGTATTCTGCTTAAATCATCATAGTCAACAATATTATCATCAATCATTTTTACAAGGTAGTTTTCCATTACTTACCACCTTTCTTAACTTTACCAGATAATGGATGTAAGGTATTTGACATTCTTTCTATTGATTCACTTGCTTTTTTTAAACTTACACCTAAAATACTACTTTCAATACCTAAATTGATATTATCAATCATATAAGCGTCAATATTTGAAATTTCATAATCTGTAATTTGTTTGCCGACTGATTTTAAATGGTATTCCATGTATTTGAAATCTTTTTCAGCACTTTCCAAAGCATTATCATTATCACTAATCATCTAATTACTCCCAATTCTAAAAAGCCATTTACAATAACTTTTACCCAGTCATTTTTAACATCACATTCAACGATAAAACCATGGTACTCTTTGCATTGTGCCATTACAATATCTTTTGTCTTTTGTAGTCTTTTTTCAGTGATTGGCTTTCTGGCCACTTTTTTATTTACTTTAAAGTAAATTTTAAAAATCTCGTAAATATCGTCAACGTTTCGACATTCCAAAACTAATTCTTTCAATTCCATGTTATACCCTGATTTCTAATTCATTCATCAAGTAAAGATTAAAGTTAAAATCTAATCTGCTTGCATAGTTTAAAGCGTGTTTTAAAGCGCTTGTGACATCTTTGTGATGGCTATCATCATACCTGATTAGTTTGTTGATAACACTATCCGGGACGTTTAAACGCGCTTGCGGTTGCACTAACTCAAATTTAATGCCTAAGCATTTGGCTTTTAAAGTTTCGTTAAAAGTCTTAATTTTAAACGCATCGCCATTGTTAAACATAGGATTATAGTTTTCACTAATCACGATGTCAGCGCCTGTTATTGGATTTGTTGTTATATAATTTGACTTCATTTTACCGTATGTTACTTTT
>SAAR01001096.1 GCA_009916335.1 Erysipelotrichia bacterium
TACCATTACTCTACTCTAAGGTACGAGCGTTCAGCTTAGCGATGAACTGATCGAACTTGCAGGCGATGTGGGAGGTGTGGCAGTCGAGGACTGGGGTGTAGCCTGGCAGGATCTTCTTGGGGTGGTTCATGATGATGACGTTGGCGACGAAGGGTTTGATTCAAATCACTTGAATATGTATTTTGAATTATTTGATCCCCAAAGCACAATTAAGACCATTCTATTTCGGTCTCAATTTGATATTTAGAAGTACGTTAATCATCATTTTATAATAGTTACTTTTTCATTTCTTGGTTGCAATGAAAATACATAAATTGGAAAAGTATTAGTTAATTTATTTAACTCTTAAATTCTAAAATATATACAATTTCTGATGTTTAGCCTTTTAAATGTTGGCTTGTGTCGATTGAAAGAGAACTAAAAGATAAAACGTGCCACGACAAAAAACTCACTAACACTTAAAGAAATAACAGGAAACGCAATTATTGATGAGTATTCCTCGGATTATCAATTTCATTTTGATAAAATCGAGAATTAGGCGCCATAAGGGCAGGTATTCAAATACGTCGAACCGTTGTTATAAGACTTTTTGCAGGGATTTAATTCATCCATTATGGCTTACGGCCTTACATCATCTGGAAAAACTTACACCATGTTTAATACTGATAGTAACAACTTTGGCATTGTCCCAAGATCAATATAGTTTATCATCCAAAATTTAGAACAGCAGGTTGAAGAGGGAAAAATAGAATATTATTAGCTCGGTTTTAGTTTTCTTTAAATTTACAACGAAGTGCTGTCTGATCTGTTACAACCAAGCACCCAGTTGAAAATCCGCCTGGCCGATGATATGATTGAAATTGATAATGCTTCTATTTTCCAAGTAACAAATGTGGATGAGGTAACTTACCTACTTTATTAAGGTGAGCAAAACAGGAAAACTGGTTCAACAAAATATAACGAATTGTCGAGCAGGTCTCATGTAATTGCGAGTTTTATTTTAC
>SAAR01001097.1 GCA_009916335.1 Erysipelotrichia bacterium
CAAAAACACCACTCATTTATCTTGTTATCGCAACCTTAATTAATGTTATTTTTGACTTTGTTTTTGTGATTTATACCAATTTAGGGGTAGATGGACCGGCTTTATCGACGTTTCTTGCTCATTTTGTCACATCGATTCCCATATTAATTCATCTACTTAAACATACAAAACACATCAAAAAACCGTTTAAAATTGATAAAGCTATTTTCAAAGAGGTGTGGTCTTATTCGATGTTAACATCGCTCCAACAATCAATTATGAATTTTGGGATCTTAATGATTCAAGGTTTAATTAATTCTTTTGGGGTGATTGCGATTGCAGCATTCACGATAGGTGTTCGAATAGATGCATTTGCCTATATGCCTGCACAAGATTTTGCTAATGGATTTGCAATCTTTGTCTCACAAAATAAAGGTGTGAATCGATTTGATCGAATCAAAAAAGGTTTTGTAAGTTCAATCATCACGCAAACTATTTTCACTGGACTCGTGACTTTGGGTATATTGATATTTTCAACCTCACTCATTAAGCTGTTTTCACCTAACGATATCGATGTTATCACTTTGGGTAAAACCTACTTAAACATCGAAGGTTTATTCTATATATTAATTGGATATCTATTTCTCTTTTATGCATTATTTAGAGGGATGGGGAAATTTAAAACATCAATTTTTCTGACAGTTGTTTCACTTGGAACCCGTGTTTTACTTTCATATGGACTGGTTTATTTTGGATTTGGCATTAGAAGTGTATTTTGGAGTATCCCCATAGGTTGGTTACTAGCGGATATGGTTGGATTTTACTTTTTCAATAGAGACTTAAATGATGTAAGTTTTACGCTAGATTAAATATTTAACGTTTATCAAGAAAGAAAATGGATAGCAGTCATGCTATCTTTTTTCGTATGGTAACGATTTTTCATCTTCAATTAGATATAACCTTGATATAATGAATCTAGATAAAAACTGAGGGAAGTATAACTATGGCAATCATTGAAGTCAA
>SAAR01001098.1 GCA_009916335.1 Erysipelotrichia bacterium
GCTCCTAAAGTACAACAAGTTAAGAATGACAAGTTAATTCAAAGTGTTGTAGATAAACAGGAAAAAGGGACCACAATCGAAGTTGAACAAAAAAATAAAGTTGTTTTGGTTATTACCAAAGACGAAAAAGGCAATACCAAAATAACTTATAAGGATTAATGGCCTATGAATACAGCATTTAAGCAGTATAAGAAATGGTTTGCTAATCCGTATTTCCTCTTGGCTTTGTGTCTTATTATATTTTTCACGACATCAGTCGTTTTTTTCTTGCTCTGGAATATTGCGAGTTTAATTTTCCTAGCTCTCAAAGTCAATCTATTTTCTGGCTTTGTTAATCCTACTGGCATAAGTGCTATGATTGCTGAAGGCTTTAACTGGGGGTTGTTTGTTCCAGTTATGACAACTCTGTCAAGAATTGGTTATATCTTAGTCTTACTTTTTGTCGGTTTTAAATCATGGCGGAAAATCTATGATATTCGTGTTTCTTTCGTCGATTTGAATAAAGGCACTAAGGGAACATCACGATTTACAACATTTCAAGAAGTTAAAGAACAATTTGTAAAAGTACCTCTAAGTAATGAAATCTATTCTGGTCCTGCAGGTGTGCCAATTATTATGGACCCTGATCGGATGCATGTCTATATTGACACAACAAGTACCAACCGCAAGGTCAATGGTGCGACTCAATCAGGTAAAACACAAGCCTATTCATATCCAACGATTGATTTAAATATTAGGGCTGAAATACCTGATACTATGGTTATCAACGATTTAAAAGGGTCAATGAGTAAGATGACTTTAGGGAATAAACTGGCCAAAAAGAGATTTAATATCTCTGTTTTGAATTTTATCGACCCCAAAAACTCTATTCGCTATAACCCTTTCCATCAAGTATGGACTTATGTATCGCAGGGCATGGATGCGCAAGCTGAAAAAGAAATCGGTGCAGTCGCCTACACCCATATCTATGAAAAAAATCAACAAGATCCAAAATGGAATGA
>SAAR01000222.1 GCA_009916335.1 Erysipelotrichia bacterium
TTAATCAATTAATAAACCGGTCTGGCATTTGATAGGCATGAATAAAACTGCTGATTCAATTTTTCCGAAAAACGCCGAATATATATTTGCATATTACACTCATCCATCAGATGATGTTATATAAAACAATGGGCTGGAAAAATAATGAAACAATAATATCCATTGACGGTAGTACGATTGATGATTTTAAACGTTCTCAAAATATATACTATATAAAGTCGACTAATTTTCCTTATGGAAAATTCAGTTTCTCCACTTTATACATGTCCGATGAGACCCTTCATTATTATATAAAATCACTAAACAAAATACGACCAAAAATAATGCGTGGCTATCCTTCAGGAATATTAAAGCTCGCTTTTTTTATTAATAGAAAACAATGCAAACTTAATTTTAAAATAAAAGGAATTTATTTAACAAGCGAATCTTTCTCAACCAAAGAACGAGAATACATACAAAACACTTTTAAGTGTGCTGTTTACGGACAATATGGACATACTGAAACATCCATTTTTGCAGTCTCTTTTAGCGATTTAACTTATTACTGTTCGCCTCTTTATGGATTTACAGAAGTTATCAACGAGAAAGGGAAACATGCCAAAGTAGGAGAAATTGGAGAAATAGTAGTAACAGGCTTCTCAAACTACGGAATGCCTTTTATCAGGTATCAAACAGGAGATTTGGCCGAATATGGAGGTTGTCAGAATGGAATAGTCAAACTAAGTCATTTACAAGGCAGAAACGCTGATTTTATTATCAATAAAGTTCTTCAAAAAATCCACCTTGTTGGCTTTTTATTTGGCAACCATATAAAAGCTTTTAATGAAATTATAGAATGGCAAATAGAACAAAAAGAAATAGGGAAAGTCTCTTTAAAAATAGTAAAAGATATAAACTACAAACTCAGCACAGACCAAGAACTACGTGACCTGTTTGCAAACCAAAGAATTGATATCGATATCATATTTACAAATCAAATTCCTCAAGCCCAAAATGGAAAGAAGAAATTCATAATTCAGCACCTAAAAGATGCCTAAATAGAACTTCAAGAAACCCGTTTTGAGCTGCCAATTACGATCATTTCTTTAATTTATTTCAATTTTATAGTGCTTTATTAAAAATGCCAAAAGAATTAATGAAATGGCGAATAAAAACAAAAGTGCTGCATAATTTTTCGATAAATGACCGCCTATTGTGTCTTTGTTCATTTACATATTTTTCATATTTTCCCAAATCATATTTTTGACGTAAGCGAATGATATCATAAATATAAGGTGTGAAAAGAAAGCGATAAGTCCCCCTTCCTTTATCTTTATACCAAGTCCCGAAAGAAAATTTATATAAACCAAGAAAAATCAACGCATGAAAATGTACAAACACAAGTTCAAAAGATCTATTTGTTGCATATTCTTTTCCGAGAATTTGTCCTTTCTTCCTAGAAAAAGAATACTGCTGAATATTCCAAGGGGCCACTCCTCCACCTAAATGCTGCAATTCATGTACTCCTTCAAAACGAGCACACCAGTCATCCAAATATTTCTGATCTCCAAACTTTCCATCTTCAAATCTCCCATAGCACCAATCCAAACAAGCATTACGCCACCATTCTAAAACAATTCGGCCTCGGGCATCGTTCTTGAAATAAATAAATTGGACACAATACTTCCCCGATGTTTCCGTTTGATCATATTTTTCCGTGTAGCGATGTTCTGTAATCAAGACAGACTTATCTCCAACCTCATCTATTAAGACTTTTGGTGAACTAAAAAAATACAAATCAGCATCAATATAAGTACAACTTTCAACAGCAAAATTATCAAGTACATATTTAATAACAGATGGAGTACATGTCCAACAATATTCACCAGCCGTCCTATCTTCTTTTATAGCTAACAACTCTTCATCCTCAAAGTCTTGAAGTGAAATAACCGTTATATGATCAAATTTTCTATCCAAAAAAAAATGGTAGCAGTCATCGTCAAAAGCAAAAACATACAGGTGAAAATCAGAACTATATTTTTTTAATGAATCATACATAGTCAGTCCCCTAGAAAGATAGACTGAATTAAACAAGGTGCAGAAATTCAACATAAATCAATGAAATATTTTTTTTAGTAACTTTTTAATTTTAGATTTCCGACGAGGCTGTAAAGAGAAAAAATAATTAACCATAGCCTTACGCCCTTTTACACTTTCCACTACTTTTATTTTCTCCAGCACGATTGGAGAGTTTGCCAAACTAACAGTAAAGCGAGTATCAAACCCACAATGCGTGCCTCCATCTCCATCCATGCCATTTTGAAAAACCAAAGAGCGGCTCGGATACAATGTTAACTTATTATTTATAAAAGCCGACGCATACCAACGGATAGCCCAAGAGTCAACCAAACCTTGAATTTGATCTTTCAACATTTGAGTATACGGATAGCTATTTTCAAAATCAAAAGAGCTGCATAGCCCACCTTCTTCAATACGATTCAAAAGAACTTTTGAATCAGCAACAAACAAATCCCAACCACGCTTCCATGTAGCCCATCCCCAACAATCCGCAGTTTTTATAAAAAATGTTTCCGGAAGTTTTTTCTTAACAGGATACATATAACCATGAATACTAATCACATCGTCATTAGATTCATAAAGCGCCAAAGCATTATTCATAAATAGCAAGAAATAAGGAGATGTAATCAAATCATCTTCAACTACAATAACGCGACCATATCGCCTAATAACAGAGGTAACCCCATCAATTATGCTATTAGCCAAACCCATATTACAAGTTCTCTCTATTATTTCAATGCTTTTAAAACCTCTAATAGAATGGATATACTCTCGCGTTTGTTGCACACCAACAAACGCTTTTTCATTCTTAGCCCCATCAGAATAAATAATCAAGTCAGAGTCTGCTGCTTCTTTATTAGCAAGCAAGGCTTCAACCGTTTGTTGCGTATGGCAAGGACGGCAATAAGTAAATAATACAATCGGAGCTAAAATCATCTTTATAAAATTTATATTGATAATAATATCTTTTTTAAATGATCGCAAACATAAAGAACCTCTTCGTTAGTCAAAGAAGGATACATTGGCAAAGAAAAAATCTCTCTTGAAGCTAATTCTGTTTTAGGTAAATCGCCCTCTCTGTACCCCAAATAACTATAAGCCGGCATCATATGAATTGGCCAAGGATAACTAATGTTCACATAAATATGAGCCTCTTTCAATTTTTCTATAATTATATCCCGCTGAGGATGCCGTACAACATAAAGATAATAAACATGAGTGTTATCATTGGCTTCTTGAGGCAATATCAAATCGGTCTCCTCTAATTTATCTTTATATAATGCAGCAATATCACGTCTTCTTGTAATATAAGATTCCAGCTTAGGCAACTTTGTCAACAAAATAGCCGCTTGAATCTCATCCAAACGAGAGTTGTAACCATGTTCTAATGCAAAATAAGTCTTTTCTGCTCCGTAAAACCGCAAACGCTTCAAACGATCTGATAAAACAGCACTATTTGTCAAAATCATTCCTCCATCGCCATAAGCTCCTAGAACTTTTGTCGGATAAAATGACGTTGTAGAAACATCTGACATAGAACCAGCTTTTCTCCCTTTATACAAAGCTCCTTGAGCTTGTGCGCAATCCTCTACAACAGCCAACCCATAGTGTTTAGCCAAAGCGAAAAGTGGTTCCATATCAACACATTGCCCAAAAAGATGCACCGGTAATATCGCTTTTGTTCTTGCAGTAATCTTAGCTTCAACAAGGCTCACATCCATTAAATAAAAATCAGAACAAATATCCACAAATACAGGCGTAGCACCTACTGTGACAATAGCAGAGACTGTCGGTATAGCAGTATTTGAGACTGTAATCACTTCATCACCCACACCTATATTCAAAGCACGAAGTGCCAAAACAATTGCATTAGTCCCATTATCGACCCCCACACTATAAGACACATCGCAATAATCGGCGTATTTTTGTTCAAACAATCGCCCTTTATCGCCCAAAATCAATTGCCCCGATTCAAATGTTTCTTCAACCGCCTTTAATATCTCTTTTTTGTTATCTATATATTCTTTTAAATAGCTCCAAACTTTAACTTCCATAAATATTATTCTTTATTAATAAAAAACAGTTTATTATCTACTGTATTCATTTTTTATATACCGCAAATAATCAGGATACTCTCTTATATAATCCTCCTCTTCATAAGGATGCGATGCCAAAACAAGACAAATAGAGCCTGATGAAAATCCTTGCTCCATAGCCCAAATTCCAGGGGGAACATATAAACCATAATAAGGCCTATTCAATAAAACGGTTCGTTTATTTCTCCCATCATCAAGAACCACTTCATAACTACCACTAGCTGCGATTAAAAGTTGATGGCATTTTTTATGAGCATGAGCCCCCCTTGCCTCGCCTGCAGGTATATCGTAAGAGTAAAAAACTCGTTTAACATCAAAAGGTATATTGATCTGTCCGTACACTGGGGTTAAGTTGCCAGCCGGATCTTCAAATTTCGGCAATTCAATAATCGAACAATCAAAAACTGTCATGCTTTAAACTTTTTTAGGCTTATGAAACTCTTGTAATCAAACACGTAATCATCTGGATCATATTCTTTCGACGATAAAACCAAAGCTAATGAATTAGTGGAAAAATTTTCCATTCTCCGCCAAATGCCACTAGGTACATAAATACCGTAATATGAGCGGTTCAAATGATAACTCATTTCACCATCCCCTTTATCCAAAATAACATCAAAGCTACCAGATAAAGCGACAATAAATTCTTTATTTACTTTATAGGCATGTCCTCCCCGCGTCTCTCCTCCTGGCACATCATATATCCAATGAACACGTTTAATCTCGAAAGGAATATCCTTCAATTCTTCAATTATTGAAAGATTACCACGCCTGTCCAATATCTTAGGCAAATCTATTTTTTCTATATTATTTCTCATATTAAAATACTATATACGAGCACTCACATTAAATCAAAACATGAATTCAGAGAATCAATCGTCAAATATACGTCTTTTTTCAAACACAAACAGTCAAAATTTTCATAAGATAATAAAAAAATAGAGTAACAGTTTGTACTCAACCTATAAATCAATACATTTGCCTTTGTAAATTAAGTTGAGTTTAAAGTTCAATCAATTTGCATTATTATTTTTACTTATATATTATCAACAGCATGAACCATCCTCTATTAAGTATAATAACTGTCAATTACAACAATAATGAAGGATTAAAGAAGACTCTAAAAAGCCTTCAAGAACAA
>SAAR01000223.1 GCA_009916335.1 Erysipelotrichia bacterium
AGTTAATTGATCGAACACAGTTACCTAATAAAATAATCTCATAGTAACCCCATTTTTCAACTTTGAAGAGGTAATCTGTCAGTTGAAGTAACTCTTCATTTGATGGAGTGATAGTCGAGTCCATTGTGTGTAGAATGGATTTTACCATTGTTTTCTCAATAGAATTGAGATTGTAATTTGAAGTGTTAGAAAGTAGACATGCTATATTATTGATATTTTGTGATGAGTACTGTATACGAATGTACTGTACCAAGTTAGCAAATGACTCAGTTTTTGTATAGTCTTCATCGTGTAAAATAAGAAACTCATCTAAAGTAATGTGTAGTTTGTCTAAAATATTGATGAGTCGAATACAAGATATTTCTGATTCTCCACGTTCAAAACGAGAGATTTGTGATTTTGAAAGGTGTTCATCTGCCACGGAGCACAGACTAATTTGTTTTCCTTTACGGACTTTTCTAAGTGTGATTCCAAGTTTTGAGTTCATAAATTTCCCGTTTTCCCAACAAAAAATAATTCAGTTTTTATTTATTGTACAATAAATAAGAACTGAAAGGAAGTCCGATTATGAAGAAAATTTCAAAATTTTTGCCGATTTTGATTTTGGTGATGGATATTATCATCATCGTCGGTGGATAAAATGTTTAGGTGTACACCTAAGTCTTTAGATACTCTAAAGACGGCTCATATACTTTAATAGATGTGTAGTACATAATACAGTGGTTAATTTTACAGAATAAATCACTGTATTTGTACTTTTGGAGGCTTTAATTGAAAAAAAGAATTTATTTTGAAAATTTAGCGAAAAATTTCAATAACATCCTCAATTTTAGTGCTTATTGAAAGTTTTAAAATAAAGTTAGCCAGTCGAGAGTACGAAAAAAATCTCAAATCCGATACAATGTGTTTGTAGTGAACGACATTATAACAGATTTGGGACGCAAGATCATTATCCTCAAAAGGAAATATAGTATAGTAAATCAAATAAAATACAGTAAATAATTTTAGGTAGATTAATTATTTTGGTCAATAATATCCTGTAAGGTTGGAGCCTTTAAGTCCTTCTCAGAAATTTGTTCAAGGTTATTTGGATTAATTGGTATTGGCCACTCAATTTTCAGGTCAGATGCTAAAGGAGAAAGTGCTTGCCCTGACATACCAGGAATCCATTCACTATCAAAAAAGTAAAGGTATTCTGTATTGTTTTCTAAAGCTTGAAAACCGTTACAAACGCCGTTAGGAACAAAAACTTGAACTCCAGGATATAAATCTACTGTTACAATTTTACCAAAACTGGTACTGTCATTTCTGATATCAACATAGACACCGAAAGCTGCTCCTTTGGCTACAGTTACTAATTTAGACATTGACTCAGCATGTAACCCTCTTACAGCACCTTTTTTCGTTTGAGTCAGATTAATCTGAGACCAAGTTGTAGAGGATAAAATATCAGAATAAGCACTAAAACGAAACAGTTCACGTACTGTTCCTCTCTCGTCTGTCACTGTCTTTGGATGGATAATATAGAGTCCATCAATCTCAGAAGTCGAAGTTAACATATTATTATTTTTTAAAATCATAAAGCCCCCTCATTCACATTGAATTGTATCATAATATTCAAATTTGCACCAGTTGCTAGGATGGATAAACACGCCATAAGCATAAAGAAAATGCATGTAACTATTTTCTAGCCACATGTATTCATTTAAATATTTTCATAAAATTTACACCTGAGCATGTACAATATCTTTCTTTTGACTATATTATAACACAAATATCTCTTAAAAAGAGATATTTTTAATGAAACCAAGATTTCTTCATGCGTTTAACATGACGAATAAAAAGCTAAAAATAATATAGCATAAATACATTTGATGAAAAGTTCTAAATTGAACTTAGCCACTTTTATAATACATTTTATAATTAATTCATCTTGTATATTATACTGCCATAGCCTATGACAAAATTATAGACTATTACTTCAGTCTGTTGGTTTATTGGGATACTTTCTAAACGGGATAATTCTAGAATAATTATTTATTTGATCAATAACTATTTTACTCAATAGTTGTAATTTCTAAATTGTTTAAGTTATATTGTGAGTTTTTGATAATAAGTCTTCTAAATTACTTCAGTACTTTGTAGACTGTGTTTTTTTGCACATTTATTAAAGTAATTATTGAAACTTCTTTGATTCATTATTGTCCATCTGGTATAAAGTGACAAATTCTCCAAGAGTAATATTTACTTTATCGAGTAAGTCGATAAATCGATAAATTAAATTTCAGATTATTCATGTTTAAATCGCAAAAAATTTAGATAGGTACTCGTTCTCGGTTGCAGTAGTACTACTAGTTTTGACTCTCGGAGAGTTTTCCCTAAAGTTGATTTTAAATTTCCCGTTTTCACAACAAAATCTAATATCTATTTTGGATATTGTATAATGTCTAAATATAAAAAAATAGTGATTGGAGAAGAAATATGCAAAGAAATGTAAAATTAAAAATTTTGCTAATTTTTGTAATGGATATAATCATTATTGTTGGTGGTTAATTGACAAAAAGTTTTGAAGTAACGATGACTTGTTAGGTTTTGGATAATTATTGCTAAAAATTCATTGTTTTAATTACTATATCAGTGATAAATTCTTTTTGTTGTTAATTGTAGTTGCAAATGCCACTAAGGATTCAAGTCAGAATTTTTTGATGTACTCAATCACTAAAATGTCAAATGGTTACGAAAGTGCCTTTTATTAACTAGACTAGAAAGGTACACAAATGGAAGAAATATATCAAGGACAACAAGAGTTAGTTAAATTATTTGGAATAAGTAAGGAAAAAATTAAAGTCAGTGAGAATGATTCTGGAGTATGGGGTAATATTTTATATAGGTTGGTTCTCCCAGAAAAAACTGTTTTGTATAAAGAATTTCTAAGTTTTGATTTAACTACAATAAATTATTCACCACCCACTGTCTTACCAAGGAAACGATTAGAAATTTCAGTAAAAATGCAGGAGCTTGTTATTAAAAGTATTTCAGATTCTAAAGTGTTAGTTCCCAAAATTATTATAGCATCTAAAACATCGTTTATAATGGAATTTCTGGAACCAAGTACCAATTTAAAAAGTCTGTTAGATAGAGGAGATTCAATTCCGAATCTTGCCCCGTTAGGTCGCGGTATTGCACAATTTCAAAATAGTAATAAAGATGCTAATTTTTTAAAATTTCACCCTAATGAAATGTTGATATACAAAACTAATATACAGTACACACCCTATCAAAGCTTGAAATTAACTTCAGAAGAATGTTGTATTTTTAAAGAATTATATGATGAAATAATTAGAATGGATGAGGATTTATCGATAGTACACGGAGATTTTAATTCTAAGAATATCGTAATTTTGAATAATGATAAATTGGGTCTAATTGATTTTGAACATTATATACAATTGAAAGATTATAACGATATTTTAGAAGTGGAAGATGTAGGATCGACGGTAAGCTAATATAGAAAGAGGTAAAAATGCATATTGTATTAAACAGATATTCATCAAGAATATTCAGATTGAATTATTTATTTGACAAAGAGGCTATAGCTCTAGTACCTTTACAAATAAAAGATAAATATGACTTAGCACTTACAGAAGGGGATATGTTACCCGAGGTAATTTTTATCGAAGATTATACTTTGCCTTCATTGATTTCTGAAATTAGAAAGTTGAGTAAAAAGAATAAAATTGAAAGTGTCACAACACTCTGTGAAGAGGATGTTGATTGGGCAGGTTTTTTAAATGACCATTTCGCTAAGAAAAATACAACGTCTGTTTCTAACTTACTGTTCAAAGATAAATATCTAATGAGATCATTCCTACATGGAATAGTTGAGCAGCCATACTTTAGGCTTTTGGAATCTAAAAAAGACTTAGAATTATTTTGGAATATTTCCAAGAAAGATATAGCTGTAATTAAACCTAGAAATGGAGCAGCATGTGTTGGAATACATAAAATAACAATAGATACAGAAGTAGAGAGTAACTTTTACGATGGGAGTTATATAGTTGAAGAGTTTATAAGTTTTACAGGTATGATTACATGTGATGGGTATTCTATTGGTTCCTCTATAAAACGATTTTATGTACATGAAAATGTAGAACCTCTTTTAGATTCTTTGGAAAATAAAGGATACTATTTATTAAGAACAAGTAACCTATACTATGAGAATTATAAAATGATTGAAACAGCATTTTTTAATTGTGAAATAGTGTTGAGAGAGTTTTCAGTAGAAGCTGAGCTGACTCCATTTCACTTTGAATGGTTTTATGATCTCGAAAGTCATCAATTGACCCTATGTGAAGTTGGAAAGAGATTTGGAGGAGGGTATATTCCTAAATTAATTAATGATGTATATGGGGTTGATATTTTAGGTGAATATTGGAATATTTTAACTGAAAATAGTATCCCCGAACCTCTTGAAACAGCATCTGTTATTTCTTTACCTCAGAAGATTTCCGCGACTTTTGCACTATACAAAAAATCAGGATATGTAAATAAAGTTCCTAAAATTGAAGGAATAGGATGGGCACAAAAAATATACCTTAACCTGAAAAAAGGGGATTTTGTGGATGCATCGGAGAGTATAATTGATAACTCTATGTTAGTCCAATTCATTAGTGACAGCGAGAACGATTTTTTAGAAAAATTAAATAAAATTAAATCACTTTCGTCGGAACTAGAATATTCATAGTTAAAACTGCTTTTGATATCATAGATTCATCTTATGATGAATTTACATTAATTTTTAATATGAGGTAAGTTGTGAAAATAATAGAAAAAAAGAATATATTGTATTTGGTTAGTAGTAAAGGTATATCTAGGATTGGAGATATCATGTTCGATTTTGCGAATAATACATTTCTTGCTGGGCTAAATCCATCTTCACTGTCGTTGGTTGCAATCTATCAATCTTTAGAAAGTGTGATAGGTGTTCTATTTAATTTGTTTGGTGGGGTTATTGCTGATAGCTTCAATCGGAAAAAAATTATCATTGGAACTAATATCTTATGCGGTATTGCTTGTATAGTTCTTTCGTTCATATCTCAACAACAATGGTTGGTTTATGCGATTGTCATCACCAATGTTATTTTGGCTTTTATGAGTGCCTTTTCTGGACCGTCATATAAGGCATTTACGAAAGAAATTGTAAAAAAAGATCATATAACAAAACTAAATTCCTATTTGGAAACTTCTAGTACAATTATTAAAGTAACGATTCCAATGGTAGCAATTTTCCTATA
>SAAR01000012.1 GCA_009916335.1 Erysipelotrichia bacterium
GAATACGGAACGGAAATGCTGTTTAAACTGTGCGAATGCGATAAAAAAACATATAATGCGGCATGGGATGCGATAGTTGAATACGAAAAATGCGATGCGATTGAAAATGCAAAAACAAGTATCTTTTATTTAGGTAGTGCGATTGTCATTGGCATAGTTTATGCTTATGGTGTGATTCATGAATGGAAAAATCAATGGCTACTTTTCTTTTCTGTATTAGGTAATTTAGTTGTAACGCTGATTACTGTCATGATGATGGGTGCTGTGTTTGGTTACAACATAGAAGAAGAAATACAAATGTTTATCGCTCTTGTTCCTGATGGAGTTTCCTTTGATATAAAAGAGATGGTTACGATTGTAATCGTACTCTCCTATTTAGGAATCGCATTAATGCAGGCGATCATCACCCATATTTTATCCATTGAACTAATGCGGCGTTTGAAGATAAAAACGATCATGATGAAAAATGCATTTGATTTGCATTTTCCACGTTGGACTAGTATCGCCATTATTGCGAGTTATGTTCTGTATTTACTAGCCAATTATCTTGTTGTAGATACCCTTGTAATGAGGGTGGTTATGCTCATATACTGTTGCATGTTAATATTATCACTAGTTGATGGTGCCTTAACAATCATTTGTTATTTACGTTTAACAAATAAAGGGAAAGTGATGATCTTCCTAGTCTTATTAGCATGTTTTATGCCAATTATACAAACCATCATCTCGCTTATTGGGGTGTTTGATATATGGGAACAATTAAGAAGAAAGATGAAAGAAGGTGTACGAAATGAAATACATCGAACAAATTAAAATACAAGTTGTAATTTTAATCTTAATGGAGCTGTTGGCACTAGCCTTACTTTTTTTCTTGGGCTTTATTAATGTGGCAGCGTCTTTAAGTGTTTTTTTGTTAATTAATATAACGATGATTTTATGGATTGTCTTTACGATTAATAAAGCAAAGGAAACACAGGATATTGATATTTCCAGAATTTTAGGAAAAGAAGCGAAAGAAGCGTTCGATTTTGGGAAAGTGGGAATTATCGTCTATGATGAAAATTATGAAGTTACATGGATTAGTGATTTTCTAATTCAAAGAGGACTGCATTTAGTTGGTAAAAAAGCGACTGCCTTTTTACCTAATATCGCTGATTTATTTCATGGCGAAGTAGACAGTGTGAGTGGAAGCTTTGAAGAGCATATATATGAGGTAGCACGCAAAGAAGAAGGACATGTTCTATTTGTGAAAGATATTACAAGATTAGCTACCATTACGCAGAAATTTAATGAGGATAGCGTGGTTGTGGGTATTATCCATATGGATAATTATATGGACATCTCATCATTTGAAGATGAATCGAAAGTAGCCGCAATCAATACAAATTTGCGACAACCGATTATTGAATGGGCAGATAAGTATGGAATGTTGATTCGACGTTTACGCAGCGATCGCTTTATTGTTGTGTTGAATGAAAAGGTGTATGCACAAATTTTAGAAAATAAATTCGATATTTTAAATGAAACAAGAAAAAAAGCACAGGAAATGGAAGTTTCGATTACTCTTAGTATGGCATTTGCTAGAGGTAGTGATGATTTATATGCCCTTGATGATATGGTCAATGATTTGCTTGAACTTGCACAAAGTCGAGGTGGCGATCAAGTGGCTGTGAAACGCTATGGTGGCGATGTGAAATACTATGGTGGAAACCAAGAGGCTGTTTCTAAACGTAGTCGTGTGCGTGTGCGTGTTATGGCACAGGCGATTAAAGAGGCAATCTTAGAAAGTAATCAAGTGTTTATTTCAGGACATAAAGAAATGGATTTTGATGCCATGGGGGCAAATTTAGCACTGTCGAGAATTGTGCAAGCATATGGTAAGAAAGCATATATTGTATCAAAAAGTGGTGGGATTGAATCCTATTTGCAAAATGCAATGGATTTATATCGTGATGGATTAGAAGAAAGACATACCTTTATTAGTGATGAAGAAGCGTGTCGCTTAAAACGTAAGAACGATTTAATGTTAGTTGTCGATTATCATAATCCTGCACATTGTAATGCCCCAGGCTTACTTGAAAAAGCGGATCGTATTGTGGTGATTGACCATCATCGCCGTACGGAAAACTATATTCAAAAACCGTTATTAGTGTATATTGAATCAGGGGCAAGTAGTTCTTGTGAATTGATTACCGAGTTCTTCCCTTATTTGATCAACGATTTGGATATTAATGAAATGGAAGCGACAATTATGTATTTAGGTATTTTAGTAGATACAAATAGATTTAAGATGCGTACGGGATTTAGAACATTTGAAGCAGCTGCACAGTTGGAAAAAATTGGGGTTGATCCTATACAGGCAGAAGATTTGTTGAAAGAGGACTACCATGATTTTGCCGCTAAAACAAATATTTTTAAATATGCAAAGATGTATGAACCACATATGATTATTGCTAGTGTCAATAATGAACAAATTCTAAGTCGTACACTGATGTCGATGAGTGCCGATACCCTTTTATCCATTAAAGATGTAGATGCTGCTTTTGTCATTGCCAAAACAGCAGAAGATGAAGTAGGTATTTCTGCACGAAGTAAAGGACATGTAAATGTGCAAAGAATTATGGAATTGATGAATGGTGGAGGACACTTTAGTGCTGCGGCAACACAGCGTAAAAATGAAAGTGTACTTGCCTTAGAAACGCAATTGAAACAGCAGATTGATTTATATTTAGCTGGGGAGGAAGAAAATAATGAAAGTAATACTGTTGAGTGATGTAAAAAAAGTAGGTAAAAAAGGTGAAATTAAAGAAGTGGCTGATGGGTATGGAAGAAATTTCTTAGTTGCGAAAGGATTAGCCGTAGAGGCGACTAAAAAAAGTATGGAAGTATTAGAAAACCAAAATGCAGCAAATGAACAAAGAGAAAAAGAATTGGAAGCAGAAGCGTTGCAGTTAAAAGAACGCTTAGCGAAGATCACCTTAGAATTTAAAGTGAAAAGTGGAGCAGGGGGTAGAGTGTTTGGTAATGTTTCTAGTAAACAGGTTGTTGAAGAGTTGAAAAAAACACATAACATCGTTGTTGATAAACGTAAGTTTATTGATGCCCATGCAGCCACTGCTTTGGGAGTAACAAGATTCAAGATTGATTTATTTAAGAATAAAGTCATCGGTGAAGTAAAAGTTCATTTAAGTGAAAAGTAAGGAGAAAGTTATGAGTCGAGAGTTACCACATAATGTAGAGGCAGAACAAGCTATTCTAGGAGCGATGCTAGTGTATCCAAACGTAGTACAGGAAATATATGATCAAAATCTTGAAAAAGAAGATTTCTTTTTGGATATTCATCGTCGCATTTATGGAGCGATGTTGTACTTGATCGAACAAGGGAAACCCATTGATCCAACTACATTAGTAACAAGATTGCAGGACAATAAAGAATTGCATCTTGTTGGTGGTGCTGATTACATTGTTTCTCTTAGTGATAGTTCTGTATCTAGTGCCAATGTTTTGTATTATATTGAAATTGTACAAAGTAAAGCCTATGCGAGAAGGTTGATTGAAACCGCTGAACAAATTGCCGAAGAAGGTTTTGATACAAGCAATGAATTAGATGAATTAATGGATAGTGCAGAACGTCAAATATTAGATGTAACTAGAAAAAGAAAGGCAACAAACTTTAAATCTAGTCGTTTTGTAATTACCAATGTAATGGAAGAATTAGCGAATTTGCGTAATGCTCCTGATGGGGTAACAGGGATTCGTACAGGATATGAGGATCTGGATAAAATTACAAATGGATTTCAGCGTGGGGATTTAATTATTTTAGCGGCTCGTCCTTCCATGGGAAAAACAGCATTTGCGTTAAATGTTGCCCTTAGAAGTGCTGAACGTAATCCAGGTGCAGTTGCTATTTTCTCACTGGAAATGCCAGCTGAGGCATTGATGCGAAGAATGTTAAGTGCAAAATCAGAAGTAGAAGGAAGTAAGTTAAGAACAGGATTTTTAAAAGCAGAAGAAATGAATCGTCTAAATGAAACGGCGAATGAAATGAGTAGTACACATATCTTTATTGATGATAGTGCAGTTGTAAAAATGCCTGATATATTTTCTAAATGCCGTAAATTAAAAAGTGAGCATGGTTTAGATATGGTGGTGATTGATTATCTTCAGTTAATTACTAGTACAAGTAAAAAAGTAGGAGAAAATCGCCAGCAAGAAGTTTCTGATATTTCTCGACAGTTAAAAGCATTAGCCAGAGAGTTAGAAGTCCCAGTGATTGCTTTATCGCAGTTATCTCGTAGTGTGGAAACACGCAACGATAAAAGACCGATGATGTCCGATCTTCGTGAATCAGGGGCGATAGAACAAGATGCCGATATTATCATGTTCCTATATCGTGATGATTATTATGAAAAAGATGATGAGAAGAAGGCAGCGGATCAAGTAGAAACCGAAGTTGATATTCAAAAGCATCGTAATGGGGCAGTAGGTAAAATTCGTTTACAGTTTCAAAAATCAGTCAATGCATTTTACAATATTAGACATGATAATGCTTATCACTAGAATGGAGAGTGAGCATGAAAGCGAAAAAGTTAATCAGTATTTTAGCCGTTATTTTGCTAAGTGCACTGCTGACATATGTGAGTGGTGTTTTTCGCTATGAGGTTAGTTTTGCTTTAGAACTTGATATGAGCAATTCACTCTTCCATCAAAAAGTAGTGAAATCATTAGAAGAACCTGAAAAGATTAGTGTTCTTTATTATAAAGACAAACTAATGGGAGTGATTAATGATCAACAAAAATTAAGCAATTTGCTTGTTAATGAATATAAGCAGTATTATGAAAAACAATACCCTAATACAAGGTTGGGTTTATCCGATGATATTCATGTATCTAATGAATATACACTAGAACAATATGAAAATAAAGATGATGAAATCTTAGCATTTATTCATGAACATGCCTTGTTTTCGATTGAAACAAATCAGATTACCTTTTCTAATGGGAGTGTATTGTTTGTGAAGAATTTAGAAGATTATGAAAGTGGAAAACAAGAGTATGTAGCTAATTTTGTGAATCCTGAGCATATCAAGAAAAGTGATCAAAAGCAAACGTATGGGAGTGTGGTTACTGCTTTTTCCTTTGAAGAAAAAGTGGCTGTGAATAAAGGGTATGCGGCAATGGATGAAATCTTGCAAAATAGTGATGAAGTAGTGCAATGGTTTTTTAGTGGTTACGATGATTCTAAAGTCATCTATACGGTTGAAAATGGAGATACTGTGCAAGGAGTTGCAAGTAAAAGTGGTTTAGAAGTGAATAACTTAATTGCTATGAATAAAGATGTATTAAGTGATGAATACCAACTGCTAGAAGCAGGGTTACAATTAAATGTAAAAGGGATTCATTCTCCTGTTCATTTAAAAGTGATCAAAGAAGCGACGAATAAAGTTACCATCTATCCTGAGAATCCTATGTATATTGAAGATAATACGTTGGCATTAGGAGTAGAAAAAATTGTGCAGGAAGAAATACTAGGGTATCAAAAAGAGGTTGTAAAAGAAACCTATCTTAATGGTGTGTTAGTGGATAATGAAAAAATATCATCTACCTCTGTTGGTACAGCACAGCGAATGATGATAAGAAAAGGTACAAAGAAAAGTGATGATGGACAAGGATTACACGTTGGTATTGATGAATCGATCAGTGCTGGAAATTTCCGTTATCCTGTCGATAATGCTTCTATTACTTGTGGTTGGTTATGTTATCGTGGGCATACTGCAATGGACGTTAAAAATGTATATAATCGCTATGGGGAAGTTGTGGCAGCAGATAGTGGTACCATTATCGTGAATGATTATAATCGTATTAATGGAAATTGGATGGAAATTGATCATGGCAATGGTTTTGTAACATATTACGGGCATATGAATGAGCCTGGTTTTGTTAAAGTAGGTGAACATGTTGAAAAAGGACAAGTAATTGGCCAAATAGGAATGAGTGGAGTAGCGACTGGACCACATGTTCATTTTGAAATTAGGTATCAAGGAGAAAAAATGGATCCAGCGATGTATTTAAAATAGTATGATGAAATTTGCATTATTAGCGAGTGGTTCAAAAGGGAACTGCTGTTTGATTAAAGATGAAAATAGTAATATTCTCATTGACTGTGGAGCAACAAAAACATATTTAAAGCAATGTTTTGAGCAATTGCAATATGATTACTTAAAAAGCGATGCACTTTTTATTACGCATACACATAGTGATCATATTGCACAGTTAAAGATGTTTGATACGATTACTACCTATTCACGAAGTACATTAAAGACCAATCATTTTAATCAATTAACCACATTTGATGAAGTGCGTGTCAATTCATTACACGTTAAGGAATTACCTTTATCGCATGATAGTGAGAATGCGAGTGGCTTTATTGTGCAAAATGAAGATAAAAAGCTTGTCTATATTACAGATACAGGCTATCTTAAAGAAGATTATTTAGCGATGATCCAAAATGCAGATTACTATATATTGGAGAGTAATCATGATGTAGAGATGTTGATGAGTACGAAAAGACCAATGTATATCAAACAACGTATTCTTGGGGATAAAGGGCATTTGTGTAATGAAGATAGTGCTGCGATTTTAGCAAATGTAATTGGCGATAAAACAAAAGAAATTGTGTTAGCACATATTAGTGAAGAAGGAAATGATCGTCAAAAGGCAAAGGAAGTGTTAATTGATGCACTAGAACAAAAACAAATTGCATATCATGATATTCGCATTGTATGTGCCCCACAATTTGAAATGGTGTTAGGTGGCGATCAATTAGATAAGTAGGAATGGGTTCATTCCTCTTTTTTTGTTTCTCGTCAAAAGGACTTATAGATAATAAAAATCCACAATATGAAGATTATGGATTTTTATTATCAACTGTGAAAATGGCTTTTCTTTTTGTTTTTTTCTCTTTTCTATCTAAAAATCATGTATAATTTGTATGTTGTTAGAAAAAGTGAGGGTATTATGATTAAAGTAATTGGGATTGGCAAAATAAAGGAAAAAGCATTACAAAGCATGATTGATGAATATGTAAAACGCTTGCGTGCCTATACAAAAATTGAAGTGATTGAGGTTGCTGATGAGCCTGCATTAGAAAAGTTTTCTGATGCAGATAATCAAAAGGTGATGGACATTGAGGGAGAGCGTGTATTAAAGAAAATAAAGGATAAGGAGTATGTTGTTTTACTTGATTTACATGGGATCATGATGAGTAGTGAAAGCTTTGCACAAAAGATGGCATCAATTCAGACCTATCAAAGCAGTGATATTACCTTTGTCATTGGTGGTAGTTTAGGGGTAAGTGAGGCTTTAATAAAACGTAGTAATCTTCGTTTAAAACTGTCGGATTTAACCTTTACACATCAAATGGTACGCTTGCTTGTGTTAGAACAAATCTATCGTGCCTATAAGATTAATCATAATGAAACATATCATAAATAGGAGGAACTATGTATTTTATCATATCACCAACTAAAGAATTAAGGGAAAAGACAGTAAAGGGTGAAGCGTTAATGCCACTGTTTATTGAACGTAGTAAATTGCTCATAAAACAACTTCGACAATTCAGTGTTGCTGAGTTAATGGATACAATGAAAATTAATGAGAAAATCGCTCAATTAAATGTTGAGCGTTATCGTAAGTGGTGTACAGACAAGCAAGGACAAAGTGCCATTGCGATGTATTATGGATTGCAATATAAACAACTATCTCTTGATACATATAATGAGCAACAGCTTGCATTTATGAATGAACATATTCGTATTTTATCGGGGTTATATGGAGTGTTAAGACCATTTGATCGTATCTATCCTTATCGCTTAGAGATGAATTATAAGCCTTTGGATCTGTATTCTTTCTGGCAAGAAGATGTAACAAATTATTTTAAAGGGCATTGTGTTGTAAATGTAGCCTCTAATGAATATCGTGATGTGTTGAATATAAAAACCCATGATATTATTTTTAAAGTAGAAAAGAATGGGAAGTTATTGACACAATCAACACAAGTTAAAATGGCAAGAGGAAAATTTATCCATTATGTGATTACACATCAAATTAACGATCTAACAGGGTTAAAGCAGTTTAATGAAGATGGATATGCGTATTGTGAAACGCTTTCTGATGAAGAACATTATGTGTTTGTAAAAAGTGAGGGACATAAAAGATGAAAGTATTAGTCAGTGGATTTACTCCTTTTGGTGAGGAAGTAATCAATCCAAGTAGTGAGGTAGTAAAAAGATTACCTGATCAAATTTGTGGCTTTAGTATTATCAAAGCAACGATTACAACCGCTGCTCCTACATGTGAAAAAGAAATTTTGGCACTAATAGAAAAGCACCAGCCTGATTTTGTGTTAAATATAGGGCAGGCAAAAGGAAGAAAACAGGTTAGTTTAGAGCGTATAGCAATGAATCTTGATGATTTTTCGATGGCAGATAATGAAGGGAATCAATATGTGAATCAGTTGATTAAAGAAGATGGGGCAGATGGCTATTTTAGTAATTTACCATTACAAGCGATAATCAAAGCAGTGCATGGTGAAAAACTGGAAGCGACGATTTCCAATACAGCAGGGACATTTGTTTGTAACCATTTGATGTATTGTGTTCAATATGCGATTCGACATCATTACACGAACATGAAGGCAGGGTTTGTTCATATTCCTTGTTTGCCACAACAGGTTGTTGATGGGGAGTGTCCTAGTATGGAATTAGAGCGTATATTAGAAGTGTTAGTATGCATGATTGCCCATTTAAATGATGAGGAAGAAAATGTTGGGTTGGGTTGTGTATGTTAGAAAAAGTGTTAGTGAGTGCTTGTCTACTAGGTGAAAAATGTCGCTACGATAAAAAAAGCTGTCCACAAAAAACAGTGATTGAATATGTAAAGGATAAGCAAGTATTCCCTGTTTGTCCAGAAGCGATGGGTGGTTTAGCGATTCCTCGTACAAGTTGTGAAATTGTGAATGAACAAGTATTGAATGCACAAGGAATAGACTATACAAAAGAGTATGTGCTAGGGGCAAAAAAAGTGTTGAAGATTGCTCAAAAAGAACATATTCAGACAGCTATTTTAAAAAGTAAGAGTCCAAGTTGTGGGGTTGGCGAGATTTATGATGGTACCTTTAGTGGAAAATTGAAAGAAGGGAATGGAATTTGTGCACAAATTTTGATGAAACATGGGATAAATGTCATAAATAGTGATGAAATCGCTTTTAAAACTAAAAAGGACAAGAAAAAACCGTTGTAAGTGTTACCAATTTGTTGTAGAATATAGTTAGTTAATTAAATGCATAAGGAGGAAATTTTAATTATGAAAGAAATTACAGTTACTGTCATTGATCCAGTTGGATTACACGCTAGACCAGCAACAGTTGCGGTTAACGCAGCTAGCAAATACAAATGTGAAGTTAATGTTGCTTTTGGTGGGCGTGAAGTAAACATGAAATCTATTATGGGTGTTATGTCTTTAGGTATTCCAACTCAGTCTAACATCACTATTACTTGTAATGGTGAAGACGAAGATTCAGCAATTACAGCGATCGAAGAAGTATTGAGAACTCAAAAAATTATTGGGTAAGGAAAAACAAAAGGTGGCTGTGCCACCTTTTTTGTTTATAGTAAAGGGGATAAGGATACTTGGTTGCATAAAAAGGATAGAACATAATAAATAGTCTAATTACAGTTGAATCATTAAATGCATTGCTTTGACATAATTGGTGGGGACAATGAATAAAATAATTTGAACTCATTGATTGCAAGATTTATCATAGTTTTTAGAAAATGACAATGTCATTTGAAAGGGAGAGATAATATGTATAAAGAAAATTATGAACGCTGGATTAATCATCCTAATTTAGATTCTGCATTAAAAGAAGTGTTAAACACAATGAATGAAAAAGAAAAGGAAGATAGTTTTTATACGAATATTGAATTTGGAACTGCTGGTATGAGAGGTGTGTTAGGACCAGGGACAAATCGTATTAATGTACACACAATTGCGAAGGCAAATGAGGGATTCGCTCAATACATAGTCGCAAATGGAGAAGAAGCGTGTCAGCGTGGAGTAGCGATTGCTTATGATAATCGTCATATGTCCTATGAATTTGCCATGGTTAGTGCGAGAGTATTAGCACGTCATAATATTAAGTGTTATGTGTTTAGCTCATTAAGACCAACTCCAGAATTATCGTTTGCAGTTCGTCATTTCCACTGTTTTGGAGGAATTATGATTACAGCATCGCATAATCCAAAAGAGTATAATGGATATAAGCTATATGATGAAAAAGGTTGTCAGTTAGTACCTGCACTTGCTGCACAGGTGATTGAGCGTGTCAATGCGATTGAAGATGAATTATCCATTGTAACAAGTATTGATGCAGAAAAAGAAAAACTAATTACGATGATTGGGGAAGAAGTCGATGAGGAATACTACAAAAATGTGTTGAGTATTCAGTTGAATCCAGAAGTGAATAAAGAGAATGTAAAAATTATTTTTACACCAGAACATGGAACAGCGAATATTCCTGTAAAAGAAGTATATACAAGAGCAGGGTATCATTTTATTCCTGTTGAGGAACAATGTAGTCCTGATCCTGATTTCTCAAATACAGCGACACCTAACCCTGAAGAAAAGGGTGCCTATGAATTAGCGTTACAATATGCACAAAGAGAAGATGCAGATATTATTCTTGTTTGTGATCCTGATGCCGATCGTATGGGTGTAGGTGTAAAACATAATGGTGAGTATGCGTTGTTAACAGGAAATCAAAGTGGAAGTGTATTAATTGAATATATTTTCTCACAATTAAAAGCAAAAGACTTAATGCCAGCACATCCTGTTATGTTTAATACCGTCGTTACTAGTGATTTGGGGGAAAAGATCGCTGATTACTATGGGGTAGAAACAGAAAAAACATTGACTGGTTTTAAGTTCATAGGGGAAAAGGTTGCTAAATATGAAGTAACGAATGAAAAACAGTATGTGTTTGGTTATGAAGAAAGTTATGGAAGTTTAATTAAACCATTTGTAAGAGATAAAGATGCACCACAGGCTTGTTTAATGTTGGCTGAAGCAGCATGCTATTACAAAGAACAAGGGAAAACACTTGTAGATGTCTTAAATGATTTATACGAAAGACATGGTTATTATGAAGAAAGTCAAGTTTCATTAACATTGAAAGGCATGGAAGGGGCTGCTAAGATTAAAGCGATCTTGGCTAACTTGCGTACTTCAAAGGTAGATAAGATTCTTGATTATGATGTCATTAAATATGAAGATTACAAGGAATGCATCGTTAGAGAGAATGGTGTGGAAAGTAAGTTAAGTGGTTTTGCAGTTTCAGATGTATTGAAATATTACTTGTGTGATGGTAGCTGGATTGCGATTCGTCCAAGTGGGACAGAACCAAAATGTAAATTCTATTACTGTGTAAAAGGAACATCAATGGAAGATGCACACCAAAAAGCAAATGCTTTAAAACAAGAAATGGAAAAGTATACAAAATAAAGGGGATAAAAAAATGGTTAGACATGTGGTAATGTGGAAGCTAGATGACAAATTCACAATAGATGAAAAAAAGATAATTGCAGAAACATTCAAAAGTAATTTGGAAGCGTTGCGTAATTTGATGGAAGGGGTCATGCGAATAGAAGTAGTGAGTACACCACTTGCATCAAGTAATGTGGATATTATGCTGGTTAGCGAATTTGATAAACAGACAACATTAGATGCTTATCAAGTACACCCTAAGCATGTCGAAGTAGCTTCTTATCTAAAAGGGAAAGTAGTATCCAGAAATTGTATGGACTACGAGATTTAAAACTTAAAAGATAGAGGCAACTCTATCTTTTTGCGTATTAGTAAAAAATAAACAATACAATGATTCGTGTGTGTTTATCGTTACAATAGGAGAAAAAAATATGAAACGTCAAATAATTGATGCCTTTTTTGAAGGACAAAGTATAAATGCCTATGAATTAATGGGTGCACAGTTAACATTTGAAAAAGTAGATGGTGTACGTTTTAGTGTATGGGCACCAAAAGCACATGGTGTGCAGGTGATTGGTGAGTTTAACGATTGGTCATGTGAAGATTATCATATGGAAAAAATTGATCAACGTGGACTTTGGAGTGTATTTATCCCTCATGCAAAAGTGGGACAGGCGTATAAGTATCGTGTAACACAGGTAGATGGGACCATAGCAGATAAAATGGATCCATTTGGTTTTTATAGTGAAGTACGACCTAATACAGCGAGTATTATACAAGATCGCTCTTATACAAAGTGGAGCGATGAAAAGTGGATGGAAAAAAGAGAGAAGAATTTAAATGCACCGATGAATATTTATGAAGTGCATTTAGGGGCATGGAAAAAAGCAGAAAATGAAAGCGTAGATTACAAAAAAATAGCAAAAGAGCTTGTTAAATATGCAAAAGAAGGGAATTATACTCATGTGGAGTTTATGCCACTTAGTGAATATCCTTTTGATGGTAGTTGGGGTTATCAAACAAGTGGATACTTTAGTGCGACTTCAAGATATGGAAAAGTTGAGGATTTAAAATACTTGATTAATACGTTACATAAAGGAGGTATAGGGGTAATCTTTGATTTTGTTCCTGTCCACTTTGTAATGGATAACTTCGCTTTGAATAAGTTTGATGGTACGCATGTATATGAATACAGCAATGAATCAGATGCATATAGCGAATGGGGAACAGCGAACTTTGATTTGTGGAAAGAAGAAGTAAGAAGTTTCTTAATGAGTGCAGCTGCTTATTGGTTAGCTGAATTTCATGTAGATGGTTTACGAATGGATGCCATTAGCAATGTTATTTTCTGGCAAGGAAATAAGGATCGTGGTGTTAATGAAGGTGGACTTGCTTTTGTACGCCGTATGAATTATAAGTTATCACAAGCGTTCCCACAAGCAATGTTAATCGCAGAAGACTCTAGTGATTATCCAAATGTAACTAAGTCTACATTAGAAGGTGGTTTAGGTTTTGATTACAAATGGGATTTAGGTTGGATGAATGATACCTTAAACTATTTAAAGATGGATCCAATCTATCGTAAATATCATCACAATGATATTACTTTCTCAATGGCTTATTTTTATTCAGAACGCTTTATTTTACCGTTCTCACATGATGAAGTTGTGCATGGAAAAGCAACCATTGTCAACAAGATGTGGGGTTTATATGAAGATAAATTCAGACAGGCGAGAATGTTATATACCTATATGTATACACACCCTGGTAAGAAATTAAACTTTATGGGGAATGAAATTGGTATGTTTAGAGAGTTTGATGAAGAAGTGGAAAATGATTGGATGTTATTAGAATATCCAATGCATGATTCCTTTGCTAAATTTATAAAAAACTTAGGAAATATTTACAAAAAGCATTCTGCATTGTATGATAATGATTATGATTATCGTCATTTTGAGTGGATTGATGCCGATAATTGTAATGAGAATTTGTTTAGTTATATGCGTCATAGTGAAGAAGAAACAGTCGTTGTGATCTTAAATATGTCCCCTAATACCTATATGAAACATCGTTTTGGGGTGAATGAGGCAGGAACATATAAAGAGATTAGCAACTCGGAAAATGAAATTTACTCTGGTTGCAATATAATTAACCCTAGAGCGATTCGTGCAAAAAAGGAGGAAACAGATTACAAACCTTACTATATTGAGGTAGATGTTGCACCATTTGCAGGAATTATCTTAGAGCATAAAAAAAAGAGAGAAGAGAAAGAAGTAAAAAAGAAAAAGTAGTGTTTTAACGAGTTAGGAGGGAACTACTTGAAAGAGCAATTAACAAAAAAAGAATTTATTGAAAAATTCAAAAGACATGCAATTGAAAATTATGGACGTGAACTTGCGGATATTCATATCACCGAAAAGTACATGTTACTAGGGGAAATGATTAGAGAATATGCAGGTTATCGTTGGAAAGATTCCAAAGAAACATTAGCGAATACAGGACAAAAACAGATGTATTATTTCTCAATGGAATTTTTGATGGGGCGTTTACTAACAAACAACTTAATGAACTTAGGGATTTATGATGTTGTAAAAGAAGGAATGCAGGAATTAGGAATGGATATTAATCAGATTGAAGAATTAGAATCTGATGCAGGACTAGGAAATGGGGGGCTAGGAAGATTAGCTGCTTGTTTCCTTGATTCCTTAGCTTCCACTAATTATGCAGGACATGGAAACTGTATCCGTTATGAATATGGTTTCTTTAAACAGTTAATCGAAAATAACGAACAGCAAGAAGTGCCTGATCTTTGGTTACGTTTAGGTAATATTTGGGAAGTAAGAAAACCAAAAGGAACTGTACAAGTACACTTTGGTGGATATGTGAACCAATACATGAATGAAAATGGCAAGATTAAGGTAAAGTTAGTCGATTCAGAAATTATTAACGCAGTACCTTATGATGTGCCAATCGTTGGATATGATACTAAATTGACGAATACCCTTCGTCTATGGAAAGCAGAGCCAGCAGAAGAAAGTATGCATGGTGATTATACTAAATACATTCAAGATGTCCGTAATATTTGTAACTCATTATATCCAGATGACTCTACGGAAGAAGGAAAATTACTTCGTGTAAAACAACAGTATTTCTTTGTATGTGCTGGTATTCATTCGATGATTCGTTCTCATTTAAGAGTGTATCCATCATTAGATAACTTAGCAGAAAAAGTAGCAGTTCAGTTAAATGACACACACCCTGTGTTAGCAATTCCTGAATTGATGCGTGTTTTATTAGATGATTATGAATATGAATGGGATCAAGCTTGGGAAATTACAAGAAATACAATGGCTTATACAAACCACACTGTGCTTGCAGAGGCGTTGGAAAAATGGCCAATCCACTATATTCAAACATTATTACCAAGAATTTATATGATTATCGAAGAAATTCAGCATCGTTTTGAATTTAACTTAAATCATAAATACGCACACCCTGAATACTTAAATGCTGTATCTATTATTAAAGATGGACAGGTACATATGGCACATTTAGCAATCGTGGGTTCTCATAGTGTGAATGGAGTAGCAAAATTACATTCACAGATTTTAAAAGATGATGTCATGAAAGAATTTGCGACAGTCATGCCATATAAATTCAACAATAAGACAAATGGAATTACACACCGTAGATGGTTATTGTATTCTGATCCACAGTTGACTTCTTTGATTGAAAAAAGAATTGGTACAGGGTTTAAAAAAGATCCACAACAGTTAAAGAAATTATTAGCATATGTTGATGATGAAAAAACGCAACAAGAATTTTTAGCGGTTAAATTAGAAAGAAAGAAAATTTTAGCAGCGTATATTAAGCGTCATTGTAATGTGGAAATTGATGTCAATTCAATTATTGATGTACAAGCAAAACGTTTACATGCTTATAAACGTCAGTTATTAAATGTTATGCATATCATTTACTTGTATCAAAAAATGAAGGCAGACCCTAACTTTAGAATTTATCCTCGTACCTTTATTTTTGCGGCAAAAGCAGCACCAGCTTATGTATTTGCGAAAAAAGTTATTAAGCTAATTAACTGTATTGCCGATAAGGTCAATAATGATCCTGAGATTTCTAAATATATGAAAGTTGTCTTTATTCCTAATTATGGAGTAAGTATTGCGGAAATCTTAATGAATGCAGCAGATGTATCAGAACAGATTTCTACGGCTGGTAAAGAAGCTAGTGGTACAGGAAACATGAAGTTCATGATGAATGGTGCATTAACACTTGGAACATTAGATGGGGCAAATGTAGAAATTGTCGAACATGTTGGTTTTGAAAATGCAGAAATCTTCGGTTTAAGAGCAGAAGAAGTTGCAGCAATTAAGAAAAACAATACATCTAATGTTTGGGATTACTACAATGGTGATGCAGAATTAAGAGCTGTCATTGATAGTATTGCAGATACTACATGGTCAAATGTAAAAGATGACTTTAAACCAATCACTGATGAATTGATGTTTAAGAATGATGAATATTTATTATGTGCTGACTTTAGAAGTTATTGTGAGGCACAAAAAAATGTGCGTGCTAGATATGAAGATAAAGCTTCATGGGCTAGAATGTGTTTAGTTAATATTGCAGAAAGTGGTTATTTCTCAAGTGATCGTACAATTGAGGAATATGCAAAAGAAATTTGGCACTTAGAAAAAGTAAAAGTAAAATAGTCATAAAAGTAAAAGATAGGTTGTCATTCACTTAAAAAGTGGAAAACGCCTATCTTTTTCCTATGTAGTAAGATTTAATTTTATATGAATTTAATGGTTTATATGATAGAAAGAAATATGTAATGAGAAACGAGTTGAAAATTACCTAAATCTTTGCAAACGTTTACATCTTTGCTATAATACCTGACTTTAGAGGTTTAGGATTAAACATTGGGAGAATCTCTAAAGATGGGTGTTAAATACAAATGTTTAGGTGAGGAAGTGTTTAAAACCCGAATAAATTGAAAACACATTGCTAAAGATAACAATATAAGTTAATATTAACTTAAAGATAACGTTATCAAAGAATAGTAGGTATGTTTATACCTAAAATAATTATGAAAGAGAGGAAAAATATTTGTGGAAGAATATAAAGATGCTAAAACGAAAAAAATTTAAGTCAATTTGTATTTCAATTTTGTGTTTAGCTTCGTGTATTACATCATTTGGTTTTATAAATCTAAGTGCGGCAGAGAAAGGTAGTGGTACTCATTATGATAAAAAATAGTTTTTGGCTTATACTCTTAATATTATGGAATATCGCAACTATATATAGATTAGGTAATAATACTTTTAATTGGAATCTATTAAGTGTTATATTTGATTTGTTTTTAGGACCATCAATACTGATTTACCAAATAAGAACTATATACAATAAAAGAAATAAAAATATCCGATGAAGGTATTAATGGGGTTTATTTAAGAGGGTCTGTAACGAGTAAAACAGCCTCTATAATCAAAACAGACTTTAATCTCAATGAGAAAAAAGTTAAGAAACTAGAAAAGATGGTGAATTGCCATCTTTTTCTTATGTTATTAGAATAAAAAACGAAAGTTTTATCAGTGCTTGTTCTAATTATTTCTTTCCTAGTGTATCTTCAATCATCTCAATACCACGATTGATAAAATTGATTTTTCTTTTACTTAATAGTTTTTCTTTTTGTGAAATAGACACATAAGCAATGCATAATTGATCTTCTTGTGTTGGATTGGGATTTCCCATTAGTGTGGTCCATTCGATACTGACATCAGATTTTGAGATGGTTTTCTCGGTTTCCAGTTGATATTGCAAAGGCTCAAAAAATCCAGAATTAGACTTTGCATTCACTAAAATGAGATGATCACTATTTTGGTATACTTCAATGGTATAATGTACGATGTCTTTTTTCTTTTTAGTATAATCTTTATTTGGTGAGATTGTTTCTTTATATATTTGTTGCATGTCCTGTGGTATGATGACATCATCATTTTTTTTTGCGTATCTTTAAAAACACACCCAGCTAATATTAATAGAAATGCGAAACAAATAGGAAATACTATTTTTCTTCTTTTCATTTTTATCCCCCTATAAATAATATTTATCTTATTGATTTAAAAAATGTTCAATGGTAATTGCTAATTTTTGAGGAGCATCTACATTTACTTCGTGATTTGCATTTTCAATGATGACTAATTCTGCTTTTGCAATTTTATTTTGTAGTACCATAGATGCTTTCTTATTAGCCTTATCCTTTTCACCACAAAGGACAAGAGTAGGACAAGTGATGTTTTTTAAATCCTTTTCTAAATCAATGTTTATCATTGATTTAGAAAGAGCAATGAAATCTTCTTTAGCAACTTTCATTTGTGTAAAGGTTTGTTTAGGCATACATTTAAAAATGATGTTTTGTAGTTTGAATAGTGTTTTAGGTACATTGTATCTTGCCCCAATGAGAAGTAAAGAATTTGTTGTTTGAGGATAGTTAGTGGCAAATTGCAAAGCTAAAATACCACCGAGTGATAAACCACATAGATTCAGTGGTTCATGCAAATAAAGACAATAGTTTGCAAAGGCAGTATACAAATTTTCATAATTGAAAGGTTTATTTTTTATTAAAGTGAATAGATCAAGAACGATAATATCTGAGGTGTGTTTCATATGTTGTAAGGTATGATCCCAACTTGATGGTGTTTGTCCTAAGCCATGAATTAATATTGTTTTCATTTTGTTATCTCCTTATATAAGGGCAATTTACTGATACTTTTTTTGTAATTTAATACTTAATACGATGACAATAATTGAGGATAAAATTAATCCTACAATGAAAGATGCAATCCATAGATTGTTTTCTTTAAAGAGTAAATACATACTAATTTCTAAGAAAACTAAAAAAATGATGAAGAATATATTCACATTTTTAGTATCTTCTTTCCAATATTTTTCTTTCTCTATACTGTTTAATGATGCATAAAATTCATAGCCATTGTCATACTCTCTTACTTTGCTTTTTGCATTTCTAACCTTATTTACTAAAAACCAAATTGTAAAATATACTACATTAACAATGAAAGTGATAATGATCATGTTTCTCATATCATAAGCTCCTCACAAATTCTCATTTTATATTATTATTGTAACTGAATGCAAAATGGTATGCAATGAAAAACCTTTATTAAAAGTTCTTCCTTTGATAAAGATGAAAGATAGGGATAACATAGATGATAGTTGTTTAGTTTGAAACATAAAGAATATGTGTTAAAATAGTAAAGCAATAAGGAGTCGTTATTATGGAAGAAAAGAAAAACTATATTAAGGTAGAAAGACATAAATGGCCAGATGAGGTTGCGGCTGAAAAGAAACGTACAAGAAAACGTTTTTTCATTGTGTTTGTTTGTATCGTATGTTTTGTCGGTGGTTTTATGTTATCTTCTTTGCGACAGACAAGTTATGGTGTCAGCTCTCAAAGTAAAAGTGAAGATAGTGATAAGTTTAATGAGATATATAATATTATGCAAAATGAATGGTACTTTGGAAAAGATGTTAAAAACCTTAGTGAGTTTTTAATGGATAATGCGATTAATGGTTTAACAAGTAATGAGTATGATGCACATACGAACTATTTAAATTCTGATTCAGCGAGTCAATTCTTGCAGAAGTTAGAAGGTTCTTTAGTAGGGATTGGGATTCAGTATACAAATGTTGGTGATGATGTGATGATTAAGAAAGTGTATTTAGATTCACCTGCACAGAAAGCTGGGTTAAAAGAAGGCGATCTTTTAAAGAAAATCAGCGGTATTTCATTAAAAGGGAAAAGTTTAAATGAAATTGCAGACTTGGCAAAAGGGGAAGAAGGTAGTGTGGCTACTTTTATCATTGATCGTGATGGTAAGGAAATGTCATTTGATATTACAAGAGAAACGTTAAGTTTAACGGTGTATGGGTATATCAAAGATGGTGTTGGTGTCTTAGAGTTATCTAGTTTTTCTGAACGTACACATGAAGAGGTAGAGGCTTACTTCAAACAGTTTAAAAAGGAAAATGTTGATCGTATTGTGATTGATATGCGTGATAATACAGGGGGATATTTAAATACCGTTGTAAAAATTGCTAGTATGCTAATGGAAAAGGATAAAGTCGTGATACAGGAAAAAGATCGTGATGGTAAAATTAGCGAATCGTATACAAGTGAAGCGAATCGTTATGAATTTGATGATATTGTGGTATTGGTAAATGAAAAGACGGCAAGTGCATCAGAGGCATTAGCAGCGTGTTTAAAAGAACAGTTAGAGGCTACGATTGTCGGTGTAACTACTTATGGAAAAGGAACAGAGCAGATTTCAAAGGTGTTTAGTGATGGAACATACTTGAAGTATACAGTGGCAGAATGGTTAACACCAAATGGCAATAGTATTAATTTAAAAGGGATTACACCAGATGTAGTGGTCGAGAATGATTTAGCTCTAACATATAAGTTTGTTTCTGAAGATGCCTCTTATCAAGTTGATAGTGTTGGTGAAAATGTAAAGTTAGCACAAATATATCTTAAATTTCTTGGTTATAATATAGATAGAGTAGATGGATATTTTTCTAGTGTTACATTAGATGCACTACATCAGTTTGCAAAGGATACAAATGTGAATAAACAAGATGTCATTGATCAAGAATTAGTGGAAAAACTGTATAAAAAGGCAACGCAAACCTATGCAAGTGATAGTGAAAAATATGATATTCAGTTGAAAAAAGCAATTGAGGTGGCACATGGAAAATAAATTATTTGATTTAGTATCTGCATTTTCCCCTCAAGGAGATCAGATTAAGGCAATTGAACAATTGAGTAAAGGAATTGAAGAAGGAAAAAAACATCAAGTCCTTTTAGGAGCGACAGGAACAGGAAAAACGTTTACGGTTTCTAATGTAATAGCCAAAGTAAATAAACCTACTTTGGTTTTTGTGCATAATAAAACATTAGCAGGTCAGTTGTATTCAGAATTGAAAGAATTTTTTCCTCATAATCGTGTAGAGTATTTTGTTTCTAACTTTGATTATTATCAACCAGAAGCATATATTCCTAGTAGTGATACTTATATTGATAAAACAGCAACAACGAATCAAGAATTAGATATGCTTAGAATGGCAGCTGAAAATAGTGTGTTAGAGCGTCGTGATACGATTATTGTGGCGAGTGTTGCTTGTATTTATGGTGCGAGTAATCCTGAATTATATCGTAATATGTTTTTTAATTTGCGTGTAGGTGAAGTGATTGATCGTAAAGAACTGCTTGCTAAATTAGTATCAAGACAATATAAACGTAATGATATGGATTTACAAAGAGGGTGCTTTCGTGTGCGTGGAGATAATATTGAAGTTGGTTTAGGACATACGGACGCTTATATTTTGCGTATTGAGATGTTTGATGATGAAATTGAAAGAATTTGTGAAGTAGATCCTTTAACTGGTAAAGTACAACAAGCGTATCAAGTGTATGTTATGTATCCAGCAAGTGGGTATGCGACACCGAAAGAACAATTACAACGTGCTTGTATCACGATTGAAGAAGAATTGAAAGAGCGTTTAGCTGAATTAAAAAGTCAAGATAAGTTGTTAGAGGTACAACGTTTAGAACAACGTGCTTTATACGATATAGAGGCTTTACGAGAATTTGGTGTCTGTCCAGGAATTGAAAATTATTCTCGTCATATTGATGGTAGAAAACCAGGAGAAACACCATATACATTGTTTGATTATTTTCCTGATGATTTTTTATTAATCGTTGATGAAAGTCATGTTAGTTTACCACAGGTACGAGGTATGTATAATGGGGATCGTGCTAGAAAAGAAACGTTAGTGAATTTTGGCTTTCGTTTACCTAGTGCATTAGACAATCGACCTTTAAAGTTTGATGAATTTGAAAAGAAGATTCATCAGGCAATCTTTGTGTCGGCAACCCCTGGTGATTATGAATTAGAAAAAACACATGGGGAAATTGTGGAACAGATTATTCGACCAACGGGATTGTTAGACCCTTTGGTTGAGGTTCGTCAGAGTATGGGACAAATTGATGATTTAGTAGATGAAATACGCGAACAGATTGCGAAGAATGAGCGTACATTAATTACGACATTAACCGTTAATATGGCAGAGGATTTAACTGCTTATTTAAAGCAGATGGATTTTAAAGTAGCGTGGTTACATCATGAAGTAAAAACGATTGAACGTACGGAAATCATTCGTGAATTACGACAAGGAAAGTACGATGTATTAATTGGTATCAACTTGTTAAGAGAAGGATTGGATATTCCTGAAGTATCGCTGATTGCGATTTTAGATGCTGATAAAGAAGGGTTCTTAAGAAGTGAGCGTTCTTTGATTCAGATTATTGGACGTGCTGCACGAAATAGCAATGGTCGAGTGATTATGTATGCTGATACAATGACAAAATCAATGAGTAAAGCAATCGAAGAAACAAAACGACGTCGTGAAATACAGATGGCTTATAATGAAGAACATGGAATCATACCTAAAACAATTCAAAAGGAAATACATGAGGCGATGCATTCTGTGGAAACAAAAGAGATGAGTAAGAAGTATATGACGAAAAAGAAGATGAATAAGAAAGAGAAAGAAAAACTCATTACGAATTTAGAGAAAGAGATGAAAGCAGCTGCGAAAGAGCTTGATTTTGAAAGAGCAGCACAGTTAAGAGATATGCTAATGGAAATTCGTAGTGAATAAAAGAGGAAAATAAGATGTTTAAAGATAAACAGTTGAATCAATTAACGTATCGTAATGTATTATGGATCATTACCTATACGTTTCTATTAATTTTATGTATTGTGAAGTGGGATATTGTCGTGGGTATGATAGGGAATCTATTTTCTTTGCTTGTTCCATTTATCATGGCTTTTGTTTTTGCCTTTATTTTTAATATTCCGATGCGTTTCTTTTTACGAAAGTTACCAGATACGATTAAAAAAGGCAGAAAAGCAATTGCGGCTGCATTATCGCTTACTTGTATTATAACATTGTTTGTTTTTGTGATTGGTACTGTTGTGCCACAGCTGGCAGATAGTGTTAAATTATTTGTGGCAGAGTTTCCTAATTATGTGAGTTCAACGGAAAAATTAGTCAATGATTTGATTGAACAATGGGGATTAGATGCTTCTTTCCTTGATTTCTTCAATAAATACAGTGCAGGGATTGAGAAAACGATTATTAGTTTTGCTAGTTCTTTAGCCCCTGAAATTTTAACATTTACTAAAAGTATTGTATCTGTTGTTACAAATGTGGTGATGGCAATAGTGATTGCTGTTTATTTTACTCTTAGTAAGGATACGTTAATTAGACAATGTAAAAGAGCCTTGTATGCTTTTTTACCAAAGCAAAAATATGAGTATTTTGTGCATGTTGTTAAACTATCTAATAAAACATTTACAGGATTTGTATCAGGACAATTAGTAGAAGCAATTATTATTGGTGTTTTATGCTATATTGGAGCGAGTCTATTACAAATTGAGTTTGCCCCTATTTTAGCCGTTGTGATTGGTTGTACAAATGTAATTCCTATTTTTGGACCGATTATTGGAACGGGTTTATGTGCTTTGTTATTGTTGTTTGTCAATCCTATTCATGCGATTATCTTTACCATCTTTGGTATTGTTTTACAACAATTTGAATCAAATTTAATTTATCCAAGAGTGGTAGGTACCTCAGTAGGTCTTTCTGGCTTATGGGTATTATTAGCGGTCAGCATTGGTGGTGGCTTATTTGGTGTACTAGGAATGATTTTTGGTTTACCTGTATTCGCCATTATTTATCGTTTGTTTGCCCAAGAAGTGAATAAGCGTATCAAAATGAAAAAAACAGTGAAAAAGGATAGGAGGTGTGCCATTGATTAAAAAACATCATATGAAATTATTTTTTGCTTTCATGGCATTAGAGAGTTTAGCTGCCAATTTTGCACACCCAATTACTCCTACTTTAATTAAACAATTAGCCTTACCTGATTATGCATTTGGTGTTTTGTTTGCAGGAATGGCATTTACTAATTTCTTGTTTTCTCCTTTATGGGCAAAACAAGTACGCAAGTTAGGCTCTAAAAAAGTGTTAGGTATTTGTTGTGTAGGATATGGCTTTGGGCAAGCAATGTTTGCTTTAATGAAAACACTACCTACCATTTTGTGTGCGAGATTGCTTTCAGGTTTCTTTGTAGGAGGCATCATGGTTAGCTTTCTTACTTATATTATCCATATGAGCAGTATTGAACAAAGAGGGAAATACTTAGCTTTATCGGCAACCTTTACAACGGTATTTGGTGCATTTGGGTATATGGTGGGAGGTTTTGTTGGGGTAGTTTCTATTCCTATTACCTTCGCTTTACAAAGTGTTACCTTGATAACAAGTGGTATCTTATTTTACTTCTGTTTAAAAGAAGATAAAGAAGAAAACTTAGATGCCATTCATCTATGGAAAGATGCGAATCCTTTACAAGCATTCATCGACTCTAAAAAGTTTATGACAGGTTTATTTGCCTTATTATTTTTTGTCGTCTTTTTAACTTCCACAGCATCGACAGCATACGATCAAAGTTTTAACTATTATATTAAAGATCAATTTGATTTTAATTCTTCTTATAATGGCATGTTGAAAGCAGTGGTTGGGTTTATTTCTTTATTAGCAAATACAACAATTTGTATTTGGATTATGAACCATACAAAAGTTTCAAGATCAATTGTTGTTGTGTTAGGGCTAGGAGGAGCATTTTTAATTGGTGTGAGCTTGTTAGATGCCATCTTGCCATTTATTATTATGAATATTATGTTCTTTGCGATTAACGCTATTTATATTCCCCTCTTGCAAGACATGTGTGCAAGTCGTAGTTCCCATAAGGATTCCGATATGGTAATGGGCTTTTACAATGCGATGAAAAGTTTAGGAATGATTAGTGGTGCATTGTTTGCTGGATTTATTTATAGTTATGGGGCAAAGTTAGCATTCATCTTTGCTGGTGTATTCTTCCTTATTGCCATGTTTTTAATGATGATTTATTATGTTTTAATAAAGAAAAATGAAGAAAGTGTCAGCTGAATAAACAACTGACACTTCTTTTAGTTTTCTTTACTAATATCCGAAAACAAACTTACTATACAAATAGCACTAATTCCTACTAAGATGTAGATAATATTTGTGAGTGCTGAATCAGTGCCGAATAAGGTAGTAACTAAATTAAAATTAAATAAAGCAATCAGTCCCCAATTAAGACAACCGATAATGGCAATGATTAGTGCAATATATTTAAATGTTTTCATACATAGCCTCCTTGCATTTTTAGTATGGAGCAATTATTTAAAATTATTAAAAAAAGATATGTAGAAAATCATTTTTATCCTATCACAATAAACAACATTAAAAAGAAAAGAGCTTTAAGTTTACTTGTTATTGTTCGTGGAATAGTTCTATTTTTTCATTTGCTTTACCAATGATAAAAGCGATTCTCGCACTCACTGGTTTTTCTAATCCAAGGACAATATCTTTAGGTTCTTGGTATGGAGTTGCCCCTTTTGATAAGGCAAGAGCATACAGTTTATCCACATCATCACAAGCAATGGCGATGTGTGAGAAACAACCTTCTTGATAGGTTTCTTCTTTTTCAAAGATTTCTAAAAAGTATTTTCATTTAAATAAAGCATACAAGCATTTTTACCATGCATTTTGAAGAAACCACGAGGACAGCATTGAAATACCTCCTTGTAAAATTTTACGGCTTCATCAAAATGGTTAGTATACAGTGAAATATGATCTGATACTCCAACGGCTAAAGCACGTTGGGTTCTTATATACATAGACTTCCCCATATACTCGAAAGCATACAAGACTTATCTGTTTCTATAAGACTTTCACTATCCATCATTCCTATGAATGAATTAGCGATAGCATAAGGCTCATATCAAAACCTTTTTATATATTCTCTTTTTAAATTGCTATACTACTTAAATTTTTATGTCCAGTTAATCTATCTACTTCTAAATTATGAAGTC
>SAAR01000224.1 GCA_009916335.1 Erysipelotrichia bacterium
CCCTGTAATTCTGGATACATCGTTCATTTCATCTACTGAAACCGGATCAACCACAAAAGAAGGAACCCCAATTTCATCACCAAGATTTTTTGCAATCACAGCACCAAGGTTTGAAGCATGTTCGCCATTAATGGCATTTTCCAAATCTTCTACCATACGGTCATTGATGGTATAGGTGCCACCAGGGATTGCTTTCATCAAACCGCCACGGCCAACCACACATCCAAAAGAGGTCATTTCGTAACCTTCTTCTTCCAATTCCTTCACAATCATATCTTTGCGATATTCATATTCATCAAACACCTTTGCAAAAGGTGTTAATTCTTTTCCCGTATGATTGATATTTTTTTTAAAAATTTCTTTTTTGTCTTCAAATACAGAAAACTTTGTGGAAGAACCACCCGGATTGATGACTAAAATCTTCATATACTATCCCCTTTTCCTCTTTTCTTATTGATCAATTTTCCGATTACGGATTGTTCTACTCATTGGAACAAGGTTCTGTTTTCAATGTAATCATACATGTTTCTTCTTATTGTGTCAATTGTTTTGTGTCTTAAAACAATAACCGTCTTAAATTTAAGCGATTTAACCGACTTAAACGATGTATTTTTGTATAATTTTTTAAATAAATTGTGTCATTTGTACATAATATTTAAAAAACATCTTAATGTCAAAATCATTTCTCCCTTCAACTAGAATATTTTGCACAAATCAACGCCACCAAGCTTTCACTTACTCCTATGTGACACATCTCTATTCTTTCGAACAAGATAAGGAATCTTTCAAGCTTCTTCTCTATATGCAGAATCACAATATTGCTATAATCGGTTGCTTTCTATCAATAAAAAAAGAAACATCGATATAAAACTACCGATGTTTCTTTCTTTCAATCCATATTCTTAGAAATCTCTTTTGCAATCTCACAAAGACGTTGAATTTTATATGCAAATGTCTCATCTTTTATGCGAAATGTTGGTCCAGATAAACTAATCGCCGCAACTGCATACTTTTTATTCTTGATAATAGGTGCCCCTAAACAAGTTAATCCCAATTCTCGTTCCTCGTCATCCATGGCATAGCCATTCTGCCTTACCATTTCTAATTCCGCTTTCAATCCATCCAGCGTTGTAATGGTTCTTTCGGTATATTTAATCATAGGATGATCTTCATAAATAGAAAGATCAATATGGTCACTAAATTCCAATAAACATTTTCCAACTGCTGCACAGTGACAATCATTTCTTGACCCCACTTCGGAGTTAAACCGAAGAATCTGATTATTTTCTTCCTTATGGATAATCACACTGCGATAAATATCCATATCATTTCGCTCTAAAATAGATATATTGACAGTTTCATTAAATTCTTCATGTAATTGCTTCGCAAATGGCTTAATGATTTTTTGAATCCCCATTCGTTCACCAATGCTTGTACCAATAATAAATAACTTTGTTCCCAATGAATATTTTTCTGTTTCTGGATTTTTTGCAACAAAGTTTTTTGCTTCTAATGTTGCTAAAGTACGATAAACTGTACTTTTGTAAATTTTTAAATCTTCACTCATCTTGGTGATCGAGGTTTCTTTCCCCTCGTTATATAGATAAATCAAAATATCCAACGCACGATCAACTGAATTTATAATGACAGACATACCCCATCCCCTTTCTTTCTCGCTAATTTATTCTGACACTACCACAAAAGAAAATAAATATCAATGGTTATTTTGTTATTTTTTAAATCCTTTTCTTGTTGTTTGTCTATCTCTACTTTAAGAGTCTTCTTCTGTTTCCATTCAATAAAATCATCTTTTTTCTTCATTTTACCTTCCAAGAAAAAATTTTTCTTTATCTCTTACCCTTACAAAAACAAATATATATATTGCACAATAATTCAACTTAAAACACGTACACTATGAACAAATTTTTAAAAATCCATTGACAATTCTTTTCTATGGGTGTTATGATGTGATTGATTACGGAACATCGTTCTACTGTTTGGAACAGTAATACTACATAACTAACTTAATGAAATTCAAAATAATTTTCAGGAGGTGTCACAATGAAAGTGGAAATCAAACCGGAGAGATGTAAAGAATGTGGTCTTTGTTCTGCACATTGTCCCAAAAAAGCAATCAGTCATTCTCATGAGCCCAATGCTGCAGGATATCACCCTGTTATCATTGATGATGAAAAATGTATTGGTTGTGGCATTTGTTATACAACCTGTCCCGATGGTGTATTTCACATTTTAGGTTAAGAAGGAGGGATTTTAAATGGCAGAAATGATGAAGGGGAATGTAGCTATTGCAGAAGCAGCTGTTCGTGCAGGTGTTCGTTTATATGCAGGCTATCCAATCACCCCCTCTAGCGAAATTATGGAATATTTATCTTGGCGTTTACCTGAAGTAGGCGGCGCTTTTGTTCAAGCAGAAAGTGAATTAGCAGGTATCAACATGATTTACGGGGGTTCTAGTTGTGGCATTAGAGCCTTAACTGCATCTTCTGGTCCTGGTATCAGTTTAAAACAGGAAGGTATCTCCGTTTTATCGGATGAAGAACTTCCAGCATTGGTTATCAATATGGTTCGTTACGGAAACGGTTTGGGAACCTTGTATTCTTCCCAATGTGACTACCACCGTGAAACCCGCGGCGGCGGAAATGGCGATTATCGTTGTATCGTACTTTGTCCTTATAGTATCCAAGAAGCTGTTGATCAAGTAGCACTCGCTTACGAATTAGGCGAAAAATATAGAGTTGTTGTTGTTATGATGTCCGAGGGTGCCTTAGGTCAGATGATGGAACCGGTTACACTTCCTGAATTTATCGAACCAAAAAGAAATTATTGGGGCTTTGACGGAAAATATTCCTACAAAAAAATTGGTATCTTTGACCGTGATTCCAAAAAAGAAGCTGTGGAATTAAATGCAAAATATGCAGAAATCAAAGAAAATGAACAGCGTTGGGAAGATGAAGGCATTGAAGATGCCGATTATGTTTTCGTAGCATATGGTATTCCTGGAAGAAGTACTTTGGGTGCCGTTCGTGCTTTAAGAGAAGAAGGACATAAAGTTGGTTTGATTCGTCCAATTACTACATGGCCTTTCCCAGAAAAGGCATTCAATAAAATCAATCCAAATGTAAAAGGTGTTATTACCGTAGAAGCAAATGCAACTGGTCAGTTGGTTGATGATGCTGCCTTATATACAAAAAAAGCATTGGAAAACAATGTTCCAATTTATGCGCTTCCTTTTGTTTATGGTATTCCTCCAATCAAAGAAATAAAAGAAAAATACCACCAGATTGTTGCTGGCGAAATAAAGGAGGTTTATTAAAATGGCTATCGAAAGAAAAGTTCCTGAAATCATTGATAATCCTATGAATTTCTGTCCTGGTTGTGGTCATGGTATTATCATCCGTTTGATTTGTGAATGTTTAGAAGAATTAGGACAGGATAAAAATATTATTTTCCCTATTGGCGTTGGATGTTCTTCCAACCTTGGTGGTGGTCTTGTTACCGACAGATTGCATTGCCCACATGGTAGAGCAGGTGCTGTTGCAACAGGGATGAAACGAGTAAATCCAGATAATATCATCATTACTTATCAGGGTGACGGCGATGCGTATAGCATTGGGATTGCAGAATCCATGAACGCAGCTTACCGAAATGAAAACATCACTGTGATCACAGTCAATAACACCAACTTTGGTATGACTGGTGGTCAAATGAGTTTAACTACTATGGAAGGACAAAAAACGTCCACTTCCAAAAATGGTCGTGATTGTGATATCACAGGCTACCCACTTCGTTTTCCTGAATTGGTAGCAAGTCAATTTAATGTAGCTTATTCCGCTCGTGGCGCTGTTAGCAATCCATCTAATATCAATAAAACAAAAGGCTTTATCAAAAATGCTATCGAAGCACAGATAAATAAAGAAGGTTATTCCATGGTAGAAGTATTGTCTCCTTGCCCTATCAACTGGGGTTTAGATCCAATCAAAGCCATGGAACGTATCGACAATGAATTAATTGCTTACTATCCTTTGGGCGAATTTAAAAAAAGGGGTGTGACTGAATCATGAAAGAAGTAGTATGTGCAGGCTCTGGCGGTCAAGGTGTATTAACTTGCGGACTTATTTTATCTGATATTGCAGTAAGTAGAGGCCAAAATGCAACATGGTCCCCTTCTTACGGTTCTGCGATGCGTGGCGGTACCGCAAACTGTACCGTAAAATACGGGACAGATACCATTTATAACCCACAACAAGAAGAACCAGATGTTCTCTTGGTTATGAACAATGAATCTTTTGAAATGTTTATCAAAATGATTGCTCCAAATGGTATGGCAATTGTTGGCGACCGCGTAACTTGTGACACAAGTATACGTCCAGACGTCAAAATTGTAAAAGTACCTTGCTCCAATCTTGCTGATGCATTAGATAATCCAAAAGGTGCAAACATTGTTATGACAGGTGCTATCATCAAAGCTATGGGTGATTTTACCAAAGAAGAAGCCATTGATGCAATGAATAACAGTTTTGCGAAAAAAGGAAAAAGCAAATTTGCGGAAGCAAATAAAAAAGCTTTTGAAGCCGGTTATTCTGCAGTATAAATAAACTAGCATAAATATTACCCCCTAAATTCCATCTTATATACATAAGACATCCCTTTATCCATCTAGTCCAGTCGATAAGGAGGTGTCTTTTTAACGTATGTTATGGTCAAGCTAAATTATAACACCAGGGGATGCGGACAAAATTTTAGACTTTTAGAAATGGTTTTGTCATGTATTCATATCAAGAACGTAAAATTGTAATTAATTTATACATTAAATATGGCTTACAGGTTAATCCTGTATTAAAAGAATTAGGTTATCCATCCAGCGGTATTTTATATAAATGGTATAAAGAATTTACTAATCAGGGCGGATTTCTCAAAAGACATACTAGGAAATCTATATACTCAGATGAACAAAAGAAACTGGCAATTGATTACTCCTTAAATCATGGTAAAACTTTAGCTAACACAATAAGACACCTCGGATATCCAAGTAGAATAGCATTAAGTTCGTGGATAAAAAGCACTTCTCTATTTTTAGGAAAATCTTGCGATACTAGTAAATACAAGGTAAGATTCTCCTATAACAAAAGGAAACAAGCAGTGTTTGACTTATGTCATAATAATACTTCAGGTGAAAATATACCCAAATCACATGGAATTCCAAGGTCGACTCTCTATCAGTGAAAAAACAGTTGCTTAGTACAGAGA
>SAAR01000013.1 GCA_009916335.1 Erysipelotrichia bacterium
TTATTAAATTTTGGAAGTATTTTAAGCAAACAAAAAAGGAATGAAACTGACCCCGCAAGCAAATTTAAAATTTAAAACTTATGGAGAACAAGAACTAAAAATGTTTTCTGCACCAAAAACTAAAAGTATAAATCATACTGATAAAGTTTATTTGCGTGGGTGTCTTTCTGGATTTTTTATAGGGGATGGATTTAGATATAGTAAAACCAAGATTATGTTTAGATTGAAAAAATTAAGAAAAATTGAATATATTTCTAAAATTCTTTCAGAATTATCTATTTCTTATAATACAACCGTTACTAAAAATAACGTAACTCAAATCAGTTTCATTGATAATGGGGAGTTTAATGTATTTTATGATAAAGTTGGTTTAAAAACAATACCTTATGATATTAATTTAGATGAATTATTTTTATAATAAGCTATCAGTGAGATATTAAAAATAAGTGAGGGTAACTTTTATTTGTTTAAGATTATTTTTTTAAGGGGATTTATATGAAAAAGCAGAAAAATTTTTACATAAACATCATTATCACGATTGCGATGCTTGTCATTTTTCTTTTGTTTTTCACATACCAATTTAAAGAACAATCCGAAACGAAAGTGTTGAACACACTAGCAGAAATATCTGATCAAAGTGTTAGAATTATTGAAAATGAAGTAGAAGAAAATAAAAAGTTGTTAATTAATATTGCGACTTTGCTTGAACAACAAGAAGTGTATGATGAAGATGCTTTGATTGCGATGTTAAGACCAGTAGATAAACAAAATGGATTTAAACGTATGGGACTTGTTTATGCAGATCATCGTATTTATTCTACCGTTAACGATATGTTTATCTTAACCGATCAACAATATACACGTTTTGAAAAGGCGATGGCAGGAGAAACAACAGTGAGTGATGTGATTAAAGATTTCGCCGATGGTAATAGTGTAAATGTGTATACGACACCAGTTCATTTTAAAAATGGCACAAATTGTGTTCTTTTTGGGACTTTTTCTACGGATTATTATCGTGAAAATTTATCTGTTTCTTCATTCAAAGGAAATGGTTATAGCTATGTTATCAAAGAAAATGGTGATTGTGTTTTAGGTTCAAGCAATCCACTAGGCATTCCATTTGATAACTTTTATAAACAGATGAAAATTATTTCTGCCCATAATACAAGTACGATGGATATGTTGGCAAAACAAGTAAAACAGGGGAAAAGTGGAGTTGTTTCCTACATACGAGAAGATGGAGATCGCTATCTATATTATCAACCGTTAAATATTAATGATTGGTATTTATTAAGTGAGATTCCTGTCAGTGTTGTGGAAAATCGAGTGAATGGTATGTTAGTGCTTGCTTATGGTTTAATGGCATGTTGCACATTTGCGATTGTCTATTTAGCATTTCGTATTATTCATATGAATAACAAACACCACAAGAACATTGATAATATGCTTTTTGTCGATGATGTAACAGGTTATGCATCAAAAGTAAAGTTTCATATCGACGTAACAAAGTTATTAGAAAAAAGTAAAAAACAATATGCAATTGTATGTTTAAACATTAAAAAATTTCAAAATATTAATGATTTATATGGTTATGAAGAAGGTAATTTAGTGTTGTGTACAATTATGGAAACACTTGCGACGCACTTATATGCAAATGAGTATGCTGCTCGCTTTGATGCCGATCACTTTGTGGCTTGTTTAACGTATGAAACAAAAGCACAACTACATGAGCGAGTGGTTGCACTAATCAAAGAAATACAAAATAAAAGCGATCATCGTCATTCTGATACGCCTTACCAAATTAAGTTGATTGCAGGTATTTATCCAATCGAAAAACAAGATATTTCTTTGCAAACGATGATTGATCGTGCCAACAGTGCATTGCGTAATGCCTATGAGGATTTAGATTTTTGTAAGTTTTATGATGATACGATTCGTAAACAGGCATTGTTGCACAAAGAAATTGAAGATTGTTTTGAAGGTGCTTTAGAACATCGCCAGTTTCAAGTGTATATGCAACCAAAATGGAATGTGCATAAGGAATGTTATGAAGGAGCAGAAGCATTAGTGCGTTGGATTAAAGATGGTGTGATGTGGCAATCTCCCTCTATCTATATTCCTGTTTTAGAAAAAAGTGGACAGATTCTTGAATTAGATGAATACATCTTAAAAGAAGTTTGTCGCTTTATTAAAACAATGTTGCAAAAGGGGTATAAAGTAGAACCGATTTCCATTAATGTATCAATGTTGCATTTATATCGTTTAGACTTTGTCGATGCTTATTTAAAGATTATTGATGCAGCTCATGTTCCTTATGAATTAATTCAATTAGAAATGACAGAAACAGCTATTTTTACGAATACTTCTGTTTTAGTTAATATTTTAGGACAGTTTAGAAGTCGTGGTATTAAAATATTGATGGACGATTTCGGTAGTGGCTATTCTTCTATTAATTTGTTGCAAAATATGCCGATTGATATTTTAAAAATAGATAAATCGTTAATTGATGATGTTGTCTATAATCATAAAGGAAAACGCATTGTAGAAATTACAATTGAGTTAGCCCATTCATTAGGTATGGAGGTTGTTGGTGAAGGCTTAGAAAGTAAAATACAATATGATATGTTAAAAACTATTAATATTGATTATGTTCAAAAACATTATTTTGCGAAAGCCATTTCCCTTGAACAATACGAAAAAGAGTATGTAAAAAAATAAGGATATTGAAAAACCTTCGTTAGCATTAATGCAATGAAGGTTTTTCAATATTTTTGATTTCAGGATTGTTATAAAACGCATATATTAACTGTAATGTCATTAATATCCAAATGATTGGTTCACAAATACATACACCTAGATAATCTAGTAAAGGGATAAGAAGTATAACGAATACGATTTTTCCTAGTAGTTCAATGATACTGAAAACCAGTGGAATCACTTTTTTTCCTAATCCTTGTAAAGCACTGCGTAAAATTAATAATGGACCTAAAACGAAAAAGAAAGGAATATTGATCGCTAAATACAACGTCGCAGTATTGACAAGTTCCACTTTTGTGGAGCCTGAGATAAAGCTGACAAAATCAGCGGCAAACATAAAATTAATAATAGTGATGATGAAACACCAAAAAGAAGAAAGAATGATGGCTTTTTTTACTCCTTCTTTCACTCTTACCATATGATTCGCCCCTTTATTTTGTGAGGTGAAGGTTGCACTGGCACTAGCTAGTGTAGAAAGGGGCATACTCATAAAAGCAGTAAGTTTTCTTGCTGTTGTATGAGCGGCGATTGTCAATGTACCAAAGGCATTGATTGCTCCTTGTAAGATTAATGTTCCTAACGATACAATGGAAAGCATTAAACCCATTGAGCTTCCTTGAAAAATCATATCTTGATACAGCTTTTTATTCATGATAAAAGCACTTTTAGTAATCGTTAGTATCGGACATTTTTTAATGATGTATAGAATGCAAATAATGGCTGAAACAGCTTGTGAAATAAGGGTAGCAATGCCTGCTCCAGCAACCCCCATTTGTAAGGTAACGACAAACAATAAATCCAATCCAATGTTTAAAAAAGAAGTAATTAATAAAACAATTAAAGGGGTTATACTATTGCCGATTGCTCGTAATAGTCCAGCGGTTAAATTATATGCAACACTGACACCTACTCCCATGCAGATAATAAAAATATACTCATGTGCTTGTTGGATAATTTCAGCTGGGGTATTGAGCATGGTTAAAAATGGATAAAGGATAAATACACTAAGTAACATAACAATAATTGTTAAGATGGCACTTAAGATAATGGAAGTAGCCACACTTTGTTTTAAATGTGTTTCATCTTTTGCCCCAAAATACTTCGCAACAACAATGGAAAAACCACTACCAACACCGATTGTAAAACCAACGATTAATTCATAAATGGCACCACTTGCTCCGATGGCTGCTAATGCTTGATCCCCTAAGAAGTTTCCTACAATCATTGTATCGACAGTGTTATACAGTTGTTGGAATACACTTGCTAGAAAAATAGGAAAAGCAAAGGCTAGTAATTGTTTTGTAATATTTCCTTGTGTTAAGTCAAATGTTTTATGATTCATAGATACCCCCATTTACCACATCAATTTTAATGAAAATTTAACAACTTTGCAATCATTTGTTGTGGAAAGGAATTCAATTTATTTTTTATTTACGTTATAATAGAAATAATAAATGAGGTGGAAGAAATGATAAAACTTTTTATTAGCGATTTTGATGGGACATTATTAGATGATATGCATATGTTAAGTGAAGAAACCACGCAAGCGATTCATGCATTACGAGCAAGTGGTGTTTCCTTTATGCCAGCGAGTGGACGTGATTATACAGCGATTCAACAGATTATGCAACCAATTGGAGTGAAAGTGAAATGTATTGCTTTAAATGGAGGAGAATTTTTTGATAATGCAGGGAAGGTTTTGATTTCCTATAAGCTAGCGAAGGAAAAAACGTTAGAGGTGCATAAGATTATTGATAAATATGATGTGATTACGGATTATTACTTGGAGAATGATCGTGTTACGCTTGTACAAAACAATGTCAAAGCAACGTATTTAGATTATTATATGCGTTCGGCAAAAAAACCAATGAAAGATATTTTGCATTTATTTAGAGAACTAGATTTTGATAATGTTGTTGTTAGTGTCAACGACATTAATCGTGTAGCAGAAGTAGGGGTTGTAAAAATTGAATCACAGTTTGCCGATTTAGAGGAACGTCGTAAGTGATTAAAGGAATTAGAAACGATTGAGGGAATTGCTGTAACTTCTTCTTATGGTAGTAATGTGGAAATTTTAAGTGCTAAATCAACAAAAGGGGATATGGCAGAATCAGTGTGTGAATTATATGGTTATCAAAAAGAGGAAATTGTTGTGATTGGTGATAACTATAACGATATGAGTATGATTACTCGCTTTCCTAATTCCTATGCAATGGGGAATGCTGTGGCAGAAGTAAAAGTAGCTGCAAAATACCAAGCAGATACGAATCGTAATCATGGGGTAGCAAAAGTAATGTATGAAGTGATAGAGCGAAATAAAAGGGAACAAAATAAAAAATAAGAAAAAATTAGGAAAAGTAATAATTTTTACTTTTCTTTTTTTAATCAATCACAAGAATTTAGCGTGTTAAAGGTTTTGTCATAACATTATATTTAGTGTATAATGCTTACTGTATCAGGTTGGAGGTAGTTATGATAAAATTATTCGTTAGTGATATTGATGGAACATTAATCAATGAAAAGCATGAATTGGCGAAAGAAACACAAGTGGCAATTACAAAACTTAGAGAAGCAGGTATTTCCTTTATGTTAGCTAGTGGTCGAAATTATGAAGGGATTATGGAAGCCATTAAAGTGATGGATATTAGCATTAAATGTATTGCGTTAAATGGTGGCGACTATCGTGATAATGATGGAAAAAGTATTATCACTTATCCTCTTGAAGATGATAAGATAGATAAGCTATATGCGATTATTGAAAATAGTGATGTTACAATGGAATATTATTGTGCAGAAGGGAATTATACACAAATTGATCAGGATAAATTAGTAGATACTTATATAAAAAACTTTATGGTCATGTTTGATCTGAATTATGCAAAAGCGAGTAAGTTTATCAAAGAATTAAATATTAGTGAATATATGACAACAGAGAAAGATTTAAATGAAATACGAAAGCATCAGTTAATTAAGTTAGAATTTCATTTCTTAGATATAGCAGAGAAAAATCGTGTTTATGATTTGTTGAAGCAGATTGATGGGATTCATTTAACGAGCTCTGCACCTTTGAATATTGAAGTAACTCATGAAAAAGCAACCAAAGGAAATATGGTTGAGGCAGTATGTGAGTTTTATGGCTATCGTAAAGATGAGGTCGTTGTTGTTGGCGATAGTGCCAATGATTTAAGTATGTTAACACGTTTCCCTAATTCCTATGCGATGGGGAATGCCAATCAAAATATTAAAGATGCGGCTACACACGTTTGTGCAGACAATGCTCATAATGGAGTAGCACAAATTATTAATCAAATTTTAGAAATGCAATCATAGTTAAACAAAGGGGGGATTCATATGATTCGTTTATTTATTTCTGATTTTGATGGAACACTATTAAATCCAGCTCATATCATTGATGAAGAAACAAAAGAAGCGATTGATACTTTACGAGCAAATGGGGTTTCTTTTATGCCAGCAAGTGGTAGAGATTATTTAATGATTATGAATGAAATGGATAAAATAGGGTTAAAACCAAAATGTATTGCGTTAAATGGTGGGGCATTTTACGACAATGATGGACACATGAAAATTAGTAATCCAATTGGTAAAAAACAATTATTAGAAATAGTCAGTATGTTAGAAGGATATGATATCGATGTTGTTTACTTTGCAGATGATGGTAGAAATGTGAATTTAGATGCATCGATGAAACAGTTTATAATGAATAAACACTTTGCACAAAAAGAATTTCAAGATGATATAGAAAAAAACAATTTTCATCATCTGTTAAAAACGATATATGAACATACTATCTTTGAACCTAACATTGAAAAGATATTAGCAAAAACAATTACTAAAATTGATTTATCGTTTCACAATATGAATTTGCGTGCTGATTTTTGGCAACGTCTATCACAGATTGATGGCATTGTCGTTACTTCTTCGATTGGACATAATTTAGAAATTAATTCTACTTATGCCACTAAAGGACATATGGCGAAGAAAATTTGTGAAATGTATGGTTATCATGAAGATGAAGTAGTGGTAATTGGAGATGGGATCAATGATTTATCCATGTTGATGATGTTTCCTTGTTCCTATGCGATGGGTAATGCTAGTGAAGAAGTGAAGAAACATGCAAAACATATTGCTTTAAGTAATGGGGAACATGGTGTTGCGAAAGTGATGTATGAAGTCATTGCACAAAATAAAAAGATGAAAAAATAAAAAGGTTTGTTGTACATATCATTAGGATATTGTATAACAACCTTTTTGTTTTATTCTTTACTTTCCCATCTTCCATAAATACCACAAGGAAGAATGGTGTTTGTTTTCGTAATAGGCAAGCCGATTTCCCCTGTTTGAATTAACCCGTTTGTATGTCTTGTTGCGATGGTTGCATGTAACAAGTTTTCTAATACGGTTGCACTAAACCCTGTTGTATAAGAGTTGATGATAAAAAACAATGGTTCCTCATCTAAAATTTCTAAGCATGCTTTTACTAATGGATATAACTGTTCTTCAATTTTCCACAGTTCACCATTAGGACCTCGTCCATAGCTTGGGGGATCCATAATAATCGCATGGTAAGTTCTGCCTCTACGTTTTTCTCGTTGTACAAATTTAACAACATCATCGACGATAAAACGAATTTTACGATCGTGTAAATGCGATAATTCCATGTTTTCTTTTGCCCATGCGACCATTCCTTTACTAGCATCAACATGGACAACTTCACTAGCGTTAGCGTAGGCACAAGCCATGGTTGCCCCTCCTGTATAAGCAAATAGGTTTAATACACGAATTTCACGATTTGCACGTTTAATCTTATCCATCATATAATCCCAGTTTGCTGCTTGTTCTGGGAAAATACCAGTATGTTTAAAACCAGTAGGGGATACCTTAAAGGTTAATGGTCCATATTGAATGGTCCACTTTTCTTTTACTTTTTTTATATATTCCCAGCTTCCACCACCTTTTTTAGAGCGATGATAATGGGCATGTGGATGCTTCCAAAGTGTATCTTCGTTTACAATAGGCCAAATCGCTTGTGGATCAGGGCGGCGTAAGATAACATCTTTCCAGCGTTCTAACTTTTCACCATTTCCTGTATCAATGCATTCATAATCCTGCCAGTTATTTGCGACTAAATTATAGTTCATAGTTGCTCTCCTTTAAAAACGTTCTCATTATAACACGAAAAAACATATTTTAACACTCGATTCTGTGGTAAAATAATGACAACAGATTGAGGTGGAAAAAATGGCAAACATATTGTATGATAATTGTTTTATTTCATCATATAAAACAAATGTAAAAGAAGTAGTGGAAGAAAATGGATTATACTGGCACTATCTGGAAGAAACGATTTTCTTTGTTGAAAGTGGAGGTATGGAAAGCGATCAAGGTTTAATCAATCAGCATAAAGTATTGAAGTTAAAAAAGGAATATAATAAAGTATGGCATTTATTAGATGTTAAACTAGAGGGAAGTGTGGATTTATCTATTGATTTCCATTTGCGTTTAACACGATCACAAATTCATACAGCACAGCATTTGATTAGTGGTATTATGGAAAATGTATATGGTTATCAAACAATTTCCCATCATTTACATGGAAATTACAATGATATTGAATTTGATACAGATGTGATAAAGGAACGTACTTTGCATGAATTGCAGGTTATTGTTAATGGTTTAATTCGTGATGATTTACGAGTGGGCATTTTTTATCCAACAAAAATGGAAATGAGTCAATACAACATTAAAAATGTAGGTTTGTACGATGAAGTGCGTATGGTAAGTATCGGTAAGATTACGACAACTCCTTGTGGTTGTATCCATGTACCTTCTTTGCGTTATTTACAGATGATTAAGATCAATGGTATAGAAAAAAGTGCAAAAGGAGTCAAAATTCGCTATGTGTGTGGTGATCAGCTGTTAAATAATTATGATCGCTATTATGATGTTTTAAGTAAAGCAGGAACATTATTAGCACAGCCATTTGATTATATTGAGTTAGGGATTTTAAAACTAATGCAGGAAATAAAAAATCAGCAAGCTGATCTTACGATGTTTAGAACAAAGTATGTGGAGGCATTGATTGCCAATATAGATGCTAATAAAAAACAGTATCGAGTGTTTGATGCGATGGATTTACGAACATTCACATTGCTTGCTAACACATATAATAATATAGCAAATGCTGCTTTTATCTTCTTGTGGAAACAGGAAAAAAGAATGCATATATATGTAGGAGCAAAAGCAAGAAGTGTAGAAATCTTTGATAAGATTAAGGAAGAATATAAAGTGAATGGTGGGGGAAATGAAACAAATGCACAAGGTGGTGGAGCCTATCAAGAGGGAATAGAGGACTTCCTTATGAAAATAGTGGAAGAAATTTAAACTCTTGTGCTATAATAGTACAAGTATGGAGGAATTTTTATGAAAAAAGTATTCGTTTTACTTTGTCTTTCATTTGCCTTATTGATGAGTGCTTGTGGAGCAGAGGAAGAAGTAAAAAAATCAGAAATAAAAATTAATGAAAATAATGTATATAATGCACCAAGTAATCCTAGTGATGCACAAGTGAAATTGTTTAATAAATTAAGTAAAGCGTTGAAAGGAAATGATGATGAAAAGATTGCATCATTAGTTGCTCAAAATTTTGCTTTTGATTTCTTTAGTTTAAAGAATAAACAATCTTCTCAAGATGTTGGGGGATTAACATATTTGCCACCTACTCAACAAGAAGAATTTAAAACGTTTGCCATGGCGTATGTGTATTCAGAGTATGCCGTTATTAAAAATGATTTAGGTGCGAAACATTTACCAATGGTAAATGAAGTAAAAGTGAACAATATTGAAAGTTCAGTGTTGACGTATAAAAAATTGATTGAAGCAAATGCAGAAACAGGAACACCTGAACAGCGTATTGAAGAAGATTACGATGGCTTTATTGTTTCTTTATCTTTGTCTTATGATAAAAGTGATGCAAAGGATTTAAAGGAAGAAACAAGTGTAAAAGTGATTAACTATGATGGTCGCTATTGTGTGATTGGTATTGAAAGCTAATTGTTAAAATAACCCTTCAAACTAGATTTACTAGAATGGAGGGTTTTATTTTGCGAAAGATTTGTTTCCACTTTTCATTTAGTGAAGCGTTTTGTATAATATAGATATTAGTCGAGGTAATATATGAACAAAGAGGATCAAAGATATACACAGTATATTAATATTTTAAAAGAAGAATTAATACCTGCAATGGGCTGTACTGAACCCATTGCCATTGCTTATTTATCAAGTTATGCAAAAGAGGTATTAGGGGAAGAAGTAAAAGAAGTCTGCATAGAGGTAAGTGGTAATGTATTAAAAAATGTAAAAAGTGTTATTGTGCCTAATACGGAAAAAATGAAAGGGATCCAAGCTGCTTGTGCAGCAGGGATTGTGTGTGGACAAGCAAGTAAAAAATTAGAAGTCATTGCGGAAGTCGATGAAGTTTCAAAAAAGAAGATCAAACAATATATTGAAACACATGATATTAAAGTAACGATTGCTGATTCACCTTATATTTTTGATTTGTTTATTACCTTAAAAAGTGAAACACAGTATGTAAAGGTTAGAATTGTGAATTATCATACCAATATTGTATACGTTGAAAAAAATGGTGAAATTTTAATTGAAAATGATATTTGTGAGATTAAGGAAGATGTTTGTGATAAAAGTTGTTTGAATGTAGAAAGTATTGTTGCTTTTGCAAGTAGTGTTGCTATTGAAGATGTAAAGGCCGTATTAGATCGTCAAATTAATTATAATATGGCGATTGCAGAAGAAGGAATCAAACATGATTATGGGGCAAATATCGGTTCTGTTTTATTGAAAACATATCCTAATGATGTGAATATTAAGGCAAAAGCAATGGCAGCCGCAGCGAGTGATGCTAGAATGAATGGTTGTGAATTGCCTGTTATTATTGTATCGGGAAGTGGGAATCAGGGAATAACTGCCTCTGTGCCACTTATTACTTATGCAAAATCACTTGCTTATTCTCAAGAGGATTTATATCGTGCTTTAGTTGTTAGTAATTTAGTAACCATTCATCAAAAAAGTGGAATTGGTAGATTGAGTGCTTTTTGTGGGGCAGTTAGTGCAGGTGTTGGTAGTGGAGCAGGGATTGCTTATTTAGAAACAAAAGATTTTAAAACCGTAGCACATACCATTGTCAATGCGTTAGGAATCGTATCAGGAATGGTTTGTGATGGGGCAAAAGCAAGTTGTGCTGCGAAAATACAAGCAGCCGTTGATGCAGGTATTTTAGGCTATCATATGTACTTAGAACATCAAGAGTTTAAAGATGGAGATGGTTTAATTGTAAAGGGTGTTGAAAATACGATTCAAAATATTTCTACTCTTGCAAGAGAAGGAATGAAACAAACCGATCAAGAAATTATTCGTATGATGGTTAAAGGCTGTTAACGCGAGGAGGAAACTATGGCAACAAGTAAATCGTGTAAGGAATTTATTTTAGAGCAGTTATCATTGCTTGCACATATTCGTTGTCGAGCGATGATGGGGGAATACATATTGTATTATGATGGTATTTTGTTTGGTGGTATTTATGACGATCGTTTGTTAGTGAAGAAAAATCATGCGAATGAATGCTTTGGTATGCAAACACAAATTCCTTATCCTAAAGGGAAAGCGATGTATTATGTAGAAAATGTAGAGGATCGTGAATATTTAAAAACGGTGATTTTAACAACTTGTAAGGGGTTAATGAAACCTCAATAATACTTTTTAGATGCGTAAAAAGATAGGAGAGTATGTATGAGTGAAAAAGAGAAAATGATTGCTGGACTAAAGTATGATCTCACAAATCCAAAACTGGTTTTAGAGCGAGCAAGAGCGAATCGTATTTGTACGAAATATAATAAAAAAGCATTTCATGAAATTAATATGCGTTCTCGATTATTGCGTAAGCTAATCAACACAGAAGCTAATTTTTGGATCAAACCACCATTTTTTTGCGATTATGGATATAATATTTTTATTGGAAGTGATGTTATGTTGAATTATAATTGTGTGATTTTAGATGTTTGTCCTGTTGTGATTGGCGAGCATACTTTGATTGGACCAGGAACGCATATTTATACAGCTTGTCATAGTTTAGATGCCCAAGAAAGAAGAGCAGATAGAGAATTTGGAAAAGCAGTTCATATTGGAAAAAATGTATGGATTGGAGGAAATTGCAGTATTCTGCCTGGTGTAACGATAGGAGATAATACTGTCATTGGTGCAGGAAGTGTAGTTACAAAAGATATACCTGCGAATGTTATTGCCGTTGGTAATCCTTGTATGATCATCAATCATAATCTTGCTAAATAAGAAGAGTGTTCATTATCACAATTTTCACTTTGTTGTTTTCTACTTGCATATTAAAAAAATATTCGCTATAATAAGTGCAATACAAGCGATGATTTGGAGTAGTAATTCTTTTGCTGAACAATAGAGAGTAAGTGGTTGGTGGAAACTTATGTAACAGGAAGAATGAACTTGCCATTGAGCTAATCGATAAGCGATTCGTATGACGGCGTTAACGTTTCAATGAGTGCATATGCATAGATTGTATATGAACTAAGGTGGTACCGCGTTATTGATCACGTCCTTAGATTTTAAGTCTAAGGGCGTTTTTTTATTCATTAGAAGGAGATAAGTGAAAATGGGATTTGATCACAAGAGTATTGAAAAGAAATGGCAGAAATATTGGGAGGATCATAAAACATTCGTATGTGATGTTTGGGATTTCTCTAAACCTAAATTTTATGCAGTGGATATGTTTCCATATCCAAGTGGACATGGTTTGCATGTAGGACATCCAGAAGGCTATACAGCTAGTGATATTGTTTGTCGTATGAAGATGATGCAAGGGTACAATGTTTTACATCCAATGGGATTTGATAGTTTTGGTTTACCAGCTGAACAGTATGCGATTCAAACAGGAAATCATCCAGAAGGGTTTACATTAAAAAATATTGCAACCTTTACTAGACAATTAAAAATGCTAGGTTTTGGTTTAGATTGGGATAAGGAAGTATCGACTTGCGATCCTCACTACTATAAATGGACACAGTGGATTTTTAAACAGTTATATAAAGATGGTTTAGCAAGACATGTTAACATTCCAGTAAACTGGTGTGAAGAATTAGGAACAGTGCTTGCGAATGATGAAATTATTGATGGGAAAAGTGAGCGTGGAGGCTATCCTGTTGTGCGTAAGAATATGATGCAATGGGTGATCGATATTCCTAAATACGCAGATCGTTTATTAGCAGGATTAGATGAAATTGACTGGCCTAATTCCACAAAGGAAATGCAACGTAATTGGATTGGAAAATCAATTGGGGCTCATGTTGATTTTAAAGTAGCTGGACACGATGAAAAATTTACTGTTTTTACAACACGTTGTGATACGTTATTTGGGGCTACCTATTGTGTATTAGCACCTGAACATGCACTAGTAAAACAAATTACAACAAGTGAACAAAAAGAAACAGTAGAAGCGTATGTTAATGCGTGTGCTTTAAAATCAGAATTAGAGAGAACAGAATTAAATAAGGAAAAAACTGGTGTTTTCACAGGAGCGTATGCGATTAATCCAGTGAATCAGAAAAAAATTCCGATCTGGATTTCTGATTATGTATTGGCAAGTTATGGGACAGGGGCAATTATGGCTGTTCCTGCACATGATACAAGAGATTATGAATTTGCGAAGAAATTTAATATTGAGATCATTCCTGTATTAGCAGGTGGAGATATTAGTAAAGAGGCATGGACAGAAGATGGCGTGCATATTAATTCTGATTTCTTAAATGGCTTAAACAAAGAAGATGCCATTGCGGCAATGATTGCTTTTTTAGAAACACATCATTGTGGAAAACAACAAGTCAACTATCGTTTGCGTGAATGGATTTTTGCTAGACAAAGATATTGGGGAGAACCGATTCCGATTGTACATATGGAAGATGGCACAAGTGTGGTCTTAGAAGATGAGGAATTACCATTAGAGTTACCACCATTAAAAGATTATAGTCCTTCTAAAACAGGAGCGAGTCCATTAGAAAAAGCAGTGGATTGGGTAAATGTAGAAAGAGATGGCAAAAAAGGAAAACGTGAAACAAGTACAATGCCAGGTAGTGCTGGTTCAAGCTGGTACTTCTTACGTTATATTGATCCTAAAAACAATGACGAATTTGCCAACCAAGAACTATTGAAACATTGGTTACCAGTGGATTTATATATTGGTGGTAGTGAGCATGCTGTAGGACATTTATTGTATTCAAGAATGTGGAACAACTATTTGTATGATAAAGGATTAGTGCCTGTGAAAGAACCATTCCAAAAATTGTTCCATCAAGGAATGATTCTTGGGGAAAACAATGAAAAAATGAGTAAATCAAGAGGAAACGTTGTGAATCCTGATGATATTGTTGATGCCTATGGGGCCGATACCTTACGTTTATATGAAATGTTTATGGGACCATTAGAAGCTGCGAAACCTTGGAGTGAAAAAGGGGTAGAAGGGGCTAGAAAATGGTTAGATCGTGTGTATCGTCTATTTATGGAAATGGATAAATTAAGTGATCATAACGATGGTAGTCTTGATTATAGTTATCATTTCACAGTGAAAAAAGTGAGTGATGATTTTAGTTCCTTAAATATGAACACTGCCATTTCACAAATGATGATCTTTATCAATGATTGCTATAAGGCAGAAAGTGTCTATCGTGAATATGGATTAAATTTCATTAAGATGCTGTCTTGTGTAGCTCCACATATTTGTGAAGAAATGTATACATCATTAACAGGTAAACAGTGTATTGCTCATGAAACATGGCCTACTTATGATGAAAGTAAATTAGTATTAGAAGAAAAAGAAGTGATTGTACAGGTAAATGGTAAATTGCGTGCTAAATTCAATGTAACAAGTGATTGTGATGAAGAAACAATCAAAGAAACAGCCTTGAAGTTAAATGCGATTGTACCACACTTACAAGATAAACAAATTAAAAAAGTCATCGTTGTAAAAGGAAAATTAGTGAACATTGTAGTTGGCTAAAAACATTCCTTTGATGCGAAAGGGGAAACAAGATGAATTATAATAAATATCAAAGAGGATATTTTATGCCACCAAGTGAAAGCTTAGAGTGGACAAAGAAAGAATATATTGAAAAAGCACCAATTTGGTGTAGTGTGGATTTGCGTGATGGCAATCAATCCTTAGTTACACCAATGAGTTTAGAAGAGAAAATTGATTTCTTTAAACTGTTGATTGATATTGGTTTTAAAGAAATTGAAGTAGGTTTTCCTGCTGCAAGTGAAACGGAATATGAATTTTTAAGAACGTTAATTGATAAAAATTTAATTCCTGATGATGTAACAGTACAGGTGTTAACACAAGCTAGAGAACATATTATTAGAAAGACGTTTGATGCTTTAAAAGGGTGTAAACAGGCTGTTGTGCATTTTTACAATTCGACTAGTTTAGCACAACGTGAACAAGTGTTTAAAAAGAGTAAAGAAGAAATTAAAGCGATTGCGGTAGAAGGAGCAAAGCTAGTCAAACAGTTGGCAGATGAAACACAAGGTAATTTTAAATTTGAATATTCACCAGAAAGTTTCACAGGAACAGAAGTAGAATATGCCTTAGAAGTGTGTAATGCAGTGATAGATATTTTTCAACCGACAGTGGATCAAAAATTAATTATTAATTTACCAGTTACTGTTGAAATGTCCCTTCCTCATGTGTACGCATCACAAATTGAGTATATGTGTAAACATATGAATCATCGTGAAAATGTGATTGTTTCATTGCACCCGCATAATGATCGAGGTTGTGGAGTGGCAGATAGTGAATTAGGTATTTTAGCTGGTGCTGATCGCATTGAAGGTACATTGTTTGGTAATGGAGAACGTACAGGAAATGTGGATATTATCACTTTAGCATTAAATATGTACTCACATGGTGTAGATCCACAACTTGATTTTTCTAATATGCCACATATTTGTGATGTTTATGAGAGAGTAACAAGAATGCATGTATATGAAAGACAGCCATATGCTGGTAAGTTAGTATTTGCGGCCTTTAGTGGTAGTCATCAAGATGCAATCGCAAAAGGAATGGCATATCGTGTAGAACAAGATGAAAGTAGATGGAGTGTTCCTTATCTACCCATTGATCCAAAAGATGTTGGTCGACAATATGAAAGTGATGTTATTCGTATTAATTCACAAAGTGGAAAAGGTGGTATTGCGTATATCTTACACCATCATTATGGTTTTGATTTACCACCTAAATTTAGAGAAGGCTTTGGTTACTATATTAAAGATATTTCTGATAAGAAACATGCAGAATTATTACCTGAAGAAATTTTCACTATCTTTAAAAATGATTTCTTGAATTTAAATACACCATTAGAAATGTTAGATTATCATTTCATTAGAGGGGAACAGATTTTAGTTACTTTAACAATTAAATACAATGGTTCACAAAGAGATATTATGGGTAGAGGAAATGGGCGTTTAGATGCAGTTGCAAATGCATTGCGTCAAAACTTAGGATTGACTTTTGATATTTTAGATTATAATGAGCATTCTCTAAGTGCAGGTTCTTCATCAAAAGCTTGTGCGTATGTGGAAATTAAGGATTGCATGGAAGAAGATCGCTTTGGTGTTGGTGTTCATGATGACATTATTGCAGCATCTATTCAAGCTTTAGTAAGTGCGATTAATCGTGCATTGATTGGTAAAGCGAAAATTAAGGGGGAAGAATAATATGGGAATGAGCATGACACAAAAGATATTAGCGAAGCATGCAGGGTTAGATTATGTCGAAGCAGGACAGCTAATTGAGGCAAAATTAGATGTAGTGATGGCAAATGACATTACTGGACCAATGGCTTTGCCTATCTTTAAACAGATGGCAGATACGGTGTTTGATAAAGATAAGGTTGTGTTAGTGCCTGATCATTTTACACCGAATAAAGATATTAAAAGTGCTGAAAATGCGAAATCAATTCGTGAGTTTAGCAAATGCCAATGTCTTTCTCATTATTATGAGATTGGACAAATGGGGATTGAACATGCACTATTGCCTGAAAAGGGGATTGTGGTCGCAGGAGAAGTGATTATCGGTGCTGATTCACACACTTGTACATATGGTGCCTTAGGTGCCTTTTCAACAGGGGTAGGAACAACGGATATTGCTAGAGGTATGGCGACAGGAGAATCTTGGTTTAAAGTACCAAGTGCTATTAAGTTTGAATTAACAGGAAAACCATCTGCGTTTGTTAGTGGAAAAGATATTATTTTACATATTATCGGTAGGATTGGCGTTGATGGTGCATTGTATAAAAGTATGGAATTTTGTGGGGAAGGAATACATCATTTAACGATGGACGATCGTTTTACAATGGCGAATATGGCAATTGAAGCAGGGGCAAAAAACGGTATTTTTGAAGTTGATGATGTAGCCGAAGAATATATGAAAAAGCATTCTAAAAAGCAGTATGAAATTTATCATGCAGATGAAGATGCACAATATGAACAAGTGATTGCAATTGATTTAAGTAAGGTACGTCCTAGTGTTGCTTTTCCACATCTTCCTGGAAATACGAAAACGATTGATGAAATTGAACAAATGGAACCAATTAAGATTGATCAGGTTGTCATTGGTTCATGTACGAATGGTAGAATTGAGGATATGCGTAAAGCAGCAGCCATTTTAAAAGGACATAAAGTACATCCTGATGTGCGTGTGATGGTTATTCCTGCTACACAGAAGATTTATTTACAGTGTATTATGGAAGGCTTGGTTGAAATTTTTATTGAAAGTGGCTGTTCTTTCAATACACCAAGTTGTGGACCATGTATGGGTGGACATATGGGTGTATTAGCCGCAAATGAAAAATGTGTATCTACAACAAATCGTAATTTTGTTGGACGTATGGGACATGTGGATTCATTGATTTATTTAGCTAGTCCACAAACAGCGGCAGCAAGTGCGATTAAAGGGTATATTGCCAATCCAGAGAAAGTGGGGAATGAATCATGAAAGCGAATGGAAAAGTATTTAAATATGGAGATAATGTAGATACAGATGTCATTATCCCAGCTCGTTATTTGAATTCCTTTGATGCCAAAGAATTAGCAACGCATGCAATGGTGGATATTGATCCAAGTTTTGCCACTAAAGTAGAAGTTGGTGATGTTATTGTTGCTGGGGAAAATTTTGGTTGTGGAAGTAGTCGTGAACATGCTCCACTATGTTTAAAAACAGCAGGGGTAAGTTGTGTTATTGCCGAAAGTTTTGCTCGTATTTTCTATCGAAATGCCATTAATATCGGCTTTCCTATTCTTGAATGTAAAGAGGCAGTAGCAGGGATTGAAGCAAATGATCATGTAGAAGTCGATTTTACAAATGGGATTATTTATAATCGTACAAAAAATACACAGTTTCAAAGTCAGCCATTTCCTCCATTCCTACAAAAGATGATTGAAGCAGATGGTTTAGTGAATTATGTGAATCAGAAAGCAGGTAACAAGTAATGGAAAAGCGTATTGCAATCATTAAGGGCGATGGAATCGGACCTGAAATTGTTAATCAAGCCTTAAAGGTGTTGGATAAAATTGCCCAGAAATATGGACATTCCTTTATTTATGATGAGCTATTAGCTGGAGGGTGTGCGATTGATGCGACAGAAAAATGCCTTCCTGAAGAAACAATTGTGAAATGCAAAGCATCTGACAGTGTTCTTTTAGGAGCTGTTGGTGGACCTAAATGGGATGAACAACCAAGTAGTAATCGCCCTGAAAAAGCATTGTTAGGGATTCGTGCACAATTAGGTTTATTTGCCAATTTACGTCCTGCAAAATTATTTCCTCAATTGGCACAAGCATGTCCTTTAAAAACAGAGATTATGAATAAAGGGATAGATTTTGTGGTGGTTCGTGAGTTAACAGGTGGTATATACTTTGGAAAACATGATACACAAGAAGTAAATGATGAAAAATATGCTAGTGATGTAATGGGGTATAGTGAAAGTGAAATAAGAAGAATTGCGAAAGTGGCTTTTGATACAGCAATGCTTAGAAATAAAAAAGTGATTTCAGTAGATAAAGCAAACGTATTAGATAGCAGTCGTTTATGGCGTAAGGTATGTGAAGAAGTTGCACAAGCATACCCAGAAGTAACACTTTCTCATATGTATGTTGATAATGCAGCAATGCAGTTGTGTAAAGATCCATCACAATTCGATGTGATTTTAACAGAAAATATGTTTGGTGATATTTTAAGTGATGAAGCTAGTATGATTACAGGTACGATAGGAACAATTCCTTCTTCTTCATTAGGAGAAACAACGTTAGGAATGTATGAGCCAATTCATGGAAGTGCACCAGATATTGCAGGGCTTGATATAGCGAATCCAATTGGTACGATTTTAAGTGCAGCAATGATGTTGAAATATTCCTTCCATATGGAAGAAGAAAGTAAAGCCATTGAAGCAGCTGTTGAACAAGTTTTAAATGAAAACTATCGTACAAAAGATATGATGAGTGAAAATATGATTTTAGTCGGTTGTGAAAAAATGGGTGATTTAATCACTAGTAAGCTATAACAAAAAAAAGATACAAGTGATTCCTTTTGATAAGGAAAGCTTGTATCTTTTTAATGATATTATTTTTTCTTGGATAACCAACCAACTTTATTTTCTTCTCCTTTTAAAATTCTTTGTATATTAGAACGGTGTCGATAAATTAACAAGATAGTTAATAAAATCGAAGCAATTCTTGTAGAATCGGCAGGGGAGTCGATAAAGATATAAATACTAGATGTAATGGCTGCAACGATAGAAGCTAAGGATACCATTTTTCCTGCCAGTAATACGATTAAGAAGGCGACTAGTGGGACTAATAACATGTTTGCATCTTGGAATGTGAAAATTGAGATTCCTAATAAAAAACCAAACATTGTCGCAACGGCTTTTCCTCCTTTGAAACCTGCAAATACAGGGTAACAATGACCAAAAGCAGCCGCTAATCCAGCCCATATACTCGCCATCTCACTATACTTGAAATGGGAAGTGATAAAAATAGCAAATGTTACTTTTAATACATCTAAAATAATAACAGTAGCACCAACTTTAGAACCTAAGATTCTTCCTGCGTTACTACCACCTAGATTTCCTGAACCATGTTCTCTAACATCTGTTTTAAAAAATAATTTACCAATCACTAAGGCAAAAGGAATAGACCCTAGTAAATAACCGATGATTACGGCAATCATAATGTCTTGATACATAAAAACACCTCGCTAGTATTGTATCATGTTTTATGGGGAATGAAAAGTAAAGAAAGGGTTATACTAATAGTGGTGATAAAATGAAACAAAATACAATACGATACATCATAAATTTCATTCTTTTTATCTGTATCGCTTTTTTTAATACACAGTTAATTCCTTTCTTAAAGTCAGTTGGTTATGATGTTAAAGAGCGAGCCATCATATTAGCAATGAATGCTTTATTTTCTATTGTTTTACAAATTGTCTTTGGTTTTTTATGTGATCGTTATCAAAGTATGAAAAAGTTTTTTTATATAGCGTATGCTTTATTTTTAGGGTTTGGTATATTGTTGTTTTATACACAAAAAGAAATCTTTTTCTTACATTTAATGGCAAGTTCTATGATGGCAAGTATGGTAAAAGTATTAACAGCACTTATCGAAACATGGATGCTTTATTTAGCAAAAGATCAATATGGCAAATATCGAGCAATGGGAGCATTAGGATTGTGTTTAGGAAGTCCAATCATTGGTATTGTCATTGATAATTATTCGTATACAGGAGTTATTTTTGCCTGTCTTATCGTATCAATCCTCACACTTATTTCAGCCTATTTCTGTGATGAAATAAAATATCAAGATCGTATTGATTTTAAAGAAATGATCGCTTTAGTTAAAAATAAACCATATATGTATATTGTGAGTATTTACTTTTTCATCTACATGGTAGGAACGGCTGATCAATATGCTGTTATTGATAAGATGATGGAATTAAAAGCAGGTGCTTTTGTGATTGGTATTAAATGGGCAGTACAATCTTTATTAGAAATTCCTTTTTTTCTTTATGCGAGTAAATTATTGAAAAAGTTCAGTCCTTATACATTGCTGAAAGTAGGGATTGTGATGTATGGAGTTAAATTTATGTTTTATGGATTAAGTCCAACACCGTTTTGGATTATTCTAGCCACCACTTTGCAAATTGTAACCCTACCTATTATTGCCTATACAAGCAAGATCATCTTAGCGGATATTTGTCCTAAATTAAAAGCCAGTTCACAGATGCTGGCAATGGCTATTTTTATTGGTGGCAGTGCTTTTGTAACACCACTAATCACCAGCTGTTTCGTAGAGCAATTTGGCTATGATATAACATTGTATATATGGGGAGCGTTTGCTGTTTTACCATTTCTTTTACTGTTATTTAAAAAACGTGTGCTTAAGCAATAATTGTGTTAAAATAAGCGTGGGTGATAAACATGCGTAATAAAACATATTTAATTGATTTAGATGGTACGATGTATCGAGGAAATACAATAATTGAAGGAGCAAAGGAATTGATTGATTATTTGAATGAAAATAATCTACCTTACTTATTTTTGACTAACAACTCGTCCAGAACGCTAAAGCAAAATGTAGAACATATGGAAAAAATGGGGTTTACTGGTATTGAAGAAAAGCATTTCTTTACTTCCGCAATGGCAGCAGCTGCTCATGTAGCGAAAACAAGTGAAAAAAGAAAATGTGATTATATTGGAATGGATGGATTAAAAGAAGCCTTGTTAAACAATGGTTTTGAAATTGTAAAGGAAGGGGAAATTGCCGACTTTTTATTTGTTGGTTTAGATCGATCAGGAACCTATGCACAATATTCACAAAAGCTGATTCATTTATTGAATGGTGCGAAACTTGTTGGTACTAACAGTGATCGCTTATTAGCCAATGATACAGGTTTCAATGTTGGTAATGGTTGTATTGTGGCTATGTTTGAATATGCCAGTGGACAAAAAAGCGAACTTATTGGGAAACCTAATGCACCAATTTTAGAGGAAGCCTTAGCATATCTTCATAAAAGTAAAGAAGAATGTGCAATTATTGGGGATAATTTAGAAACGGATATTAAATTAGGGGTAGATCATGGGGTAGACACTATTTTTGTTACAACTGGTGTACACAGCATAGAAGATGTGGAACGCTTAGGTGTTGAACCAACAATGAGTATTTCTACGTTACGTTCCCTTATTCATAAATAGGGATAACCTATATTGTTTTGTCATACACTATATCAGGTGATATGATGAATGAATTAATGTTTTTAATCGTCTATGCTATTTTAAAAGCATTTTTACCACTTCCATCTTTAGAAGTGGTTTTAATACCATTAGTGATGAAGCATCCTGATGGTTTTTTATTATATTCATTTGTGGGAGCCATCGCTACTTTTATCGGTGGTAGTATTGGCTATATGTTAGCTACAAGAATTAAAGAAAGTGTTTGGCTTTCCTTTTTCGGTGCTTCTACATGGGAAAAAGGCAAAGAGCTATTTCATCGTTATGGGGTATTAGCCGTATTTATCGGTGGCATTACACCGATTCCCGATTTTATCTTATCGTATATTGCAGGCTTTACGCGTATGAATTTTTTAGCCTTTGCCTTAGCTGATGGAATTGCACGTTTACTACGGAGTATCCTTGTCTTATCTATCTTTATTCAACTAGGGATTCTTATTGATATGGATAAATATGGCACATATATGTTAATCGCTATTTTAATATATTTTTTTGTGAAGTATTTTGTAGGACTTGTAAAAAATAGAGCAAGATAGGATCATTTGCCATTAACTCTGGGTGCCACTGTACTCCTATCATATAATCTTCATAACGAATCGCTTCAATAATTCCATCTTCACTCATTGCCTCTACCGTTAAAAAAGGGGAGAGTTCATTAATCGCTTGGTGATGAAAACTATTGACTCGATCATTTTTTGTGTAAAATGGTTTAAGAATACTGTTTTTAGTGAATACTAAAGAATGGGTTGTCCCTTGATGGTTTTTTATATCGTAAAATAGACTTCCTTTGAAATAGAGATTCATCATCTGCATACCTCGACAGATCCCTAAAACTGGTTTATGTGCATGATGAAAGATACTTAGTAAGATGAAATCAAGAATATCTACTTGTTTATAATAAGGGTAGTTTTCATCTTTATTAAGACCTGTGAAGTGTGGGTCTACATCATAACCACCAGGAAGAATCAATAAATCACAAATCGATACAATCGTGTCTATTTGATTGTAATCACTAACAAGGATTATAGAAATGTTATTTTTATTTAACCATTGTACATAAGTAAGATTACAATAACATTTTTCACTTTTATCAAAATTGTCAATACGAATAGGCATAGCAGCAATCATAAAAGGCCTCCTTTTTTATGTAAGCGTTAACATTTTCTCATTGACTTTATTGTTAAAGCATTGTATAGTTGAGTTAGGTAGTGATGCCTCGTAATCAATCGACTAAATTATTCTTCTTCCCCCACCCATAGGAGATAGTTTAGATTCTCCCCAAAAGATGATTGATTGCGTTAGATCGTTCAAGAGGCGCACAATACGCCTCTTGTTTGTTTTTATGCCAGAAAGAGGTGAACGAAAGTGTTAATTGCCATATTAGAAGATAATGCATTTCGTAAAAGAATGAATGTCCCTTATGCAAAAAGATGGACTGTTCGTGCTTTAGCTTACAATGAAGAAGGTAAGCTATGCTTTTTACGCATTAAAGGTAGTGATTCATTTGGAAAAAGAAATCATTTAGAAACCATAGGTGGTGGTGTAGAAAATGATGAATCATTAGAAGAAGCTTTACATCGTGAAGTCATGGAAGAAATTGGCTATGAATGCGAAATTGTAGAAGAACTTGGAGTTGTAGTGGATCACTATAATTTAATTAATCGAGAAAATATTTCTACTTATTTTGTTGTAAAACTGACGAATTATATAGGTGAAACAAAACGCAGTGAAGAAGAAGAAAAATTAATTTCTGGTATTGAGTTTTTAGAGGAAAAAGAAGCATTACAAGAACTTTCTAAATTCCCTAAGCATACCGTTAATGAATTAGTACATAGACGGGATTATTATGCTTTAAAGCATTATATGAAGAAAAAGAATAAAGGTTCCAATTATCATAAAGATTATACATATGAAGTAAGAGTTTAATATTTGCATAAAAGGACATTTGTCCTTTTTTTCTAAAATGAAAAAAGTATTATCAAACTTTTAAAAAGTATACAGAATGGATTACAATATTTATAGAAATCATTTAATGAATTTGTACAAAGGGATTGCTTTCTTTCGTTGAATTTCTCGCACAAATAGTAAGTTGTAGAAAGGATTAAATAATGGAAACACAAGAATTATTAAATAGTATTCAAGATAAAACATCTTGTAAATTAGTAAAAAGTAATTGTAAAAAATTAGCAAAAAAATTGAGTTTCAAATCTGAAAAAGATACTGGTCTAGTAACTGAACTAGCTGTTTTATTATACATTTTAGATATGTATGATGAAGCGATTGATGTATGCGATTTGTTATCTGAGGTAGAGTTTACTGGTAATTACACTCTTTGGGCCAATATAGAAGATGCAAGAACTTTAAAAATAAGAATATTGAAAGAACAAAATAGTAATATAAATACAAATATCATTTTAAATACAATTATTCCATATCTGCATCCAGAGTTATATGCTAATCAAGTTAAGTGTTTAGAATTATACGATAGGAATATTGAAAGCACCAATTCTATAGGTTGGAAATTACTAAAATTAGAAAAAATGATATACTATTTAGAGATTCCAGATTTCCCAATAGATAGAGAAACAACAAATGAGGAAATAAGAAAATTGAAAAATGAATTGAAAAATTTGATTACAAGTAGATGATAAATATACTTTTTTAAATGGTAAAATATATACAACAAATAAATTGTGATTTGCTGAGGTGATTAATTTGACAAGAGAAGAACAAAGAAAATTAAGAGAATTAAAAAAAGCGTTACCTAAGTTACTAAAAGAAAAGAAAAAGAAATATAAATTTAAGAAGATAGATTACATGCTTTACTTTGATAAAAATGACTTGTTTTTTTCTAACCATATTGATGTGCGTGAAACAATTGATGGTGGCTGTTGTTGTAGTTATGATATTACAGTAAAACCTCTTTGGATTGATGATTTATTTTGGGAATGTTTACATATGGAAGGAAATAAAAAAGAACCAATAAGTTTGCGTGCTATAGGGGCATTTACCGTAAAAGGAACTAGAATTTGCTCTGATTTTTATAAAATGAAAGAATGGAGTATTGAAGAATTAGAATTATTGGTGGATCAATATTTAAAAAAGTTTTATGAAGTTATCCAGATGACAACGATGGAAGAATTTTATTTGAATTTAAGGAACGATTCTTACCATGAAGAATTAAGAGTTGCTTTAACGTTGCTTCATGATGAAAAGTATCAAGAGGTATTAGATTATTTGCGTACACAAGATGAAGGAGAGTTCTGTAATGGTGATTTATGGATCAACGATGGAATTAGAGAATATGTCAGAAATA
>SAAR01000225.1 GCA_009916335.1 Erysipelotrichia bacterium
GTTTAAAGAAATTGTGCTGTTAGGTCAATAAAAGCTTGTATGGACGAGGGTTTGATTTTTTAAGGAGTCCGTTTATGTAGTGATACATAAAATGAATTGGGTGAATTCAGGGAAAACTAAACAAAAATGCTCAGAAATGACATTTTTGCATGCCAATCCTGAGCTAAGTTTAGAGTACACTCTAAAAAAGTGCAGAGACTACTGGAGAACTAAAGTGTTCTTAATTACCAGCAAGAGCGCCCGACATCTGAATCTCAGATGATGATATAGTCCGAAGATTAACAAGTTCAATAAGCTTGTCCTTCGAAAGAAGGTCTCTATGTGCAAGCCTATGACAATTAGGACAAAGAGTTATTAAATTTGTGATCTCATTTTTACCACCTTCAGAAACTGGTATGATGTGATGTACATCTCTTGGTCCAACTTGCCATTTACAATTTTCACAAGGGAATACTAAAAGAATTGGTTGCAATTTTCTAGTTTTATTTTCTGTAGTAGCCATAAGCATTCTGTAATGTTTTAATTTACAACTATTTGAGCAATATTTTGCTTTAGTACTTTTACTTTCAAATACATTACCACAATTAAGACAGGTGCACTTTTTAAGTGGCTTTATTTCATTATGATGCTTATAATTACAAGATATAGAACAATATTTTGCATTACCTCTATTCAATTCTTTTGTGTCTGCTTTAAATTTATTTTTGCAGAATAAACATTCTTTTTCAACTATCATTTTGTTTATGTTTTAATATATAAAACGAAAATGTAGATGAAAAGTTGCACATATTGTAAATAATCTTGTCCCTCCACCTCCACCACGAATCGGCGTAATGAATGTGTATGATAATTCCGATGGAGAAGCCTCGAAGAAAGGTAGCAATGAATTTATCAGTATTCATCTCAAAACTGATAAAAGGGGGTGCGTGATTTTGACATGCAAATACCAATATTGAATAGGCACGATAAGCCAATAACTGGCAACTTTTTTGTAACAGATTATACCCGTATTACGGTGTAATAATCTAAGTTAGGCAACCTACTAAAGTGGAAGGGTGCAATATAGCTCAGTTGGTAGAGCAGCTCTTTTATAAGAAGAGAAGACCGTGGGTTCGATCCCCACTATTGTAACAATTATCATAGTTTAAATCAATTAAATTAAAGAATGATGGATTATTTAATTATCGTTGGACCAAAAAAGCTATTGGTCAATTTTATAACTTTGGCTACCAGTCAAGGTTATCAGACCTATACTAGGTTAAATCAACCTAAACCAGATGAACATTTTGTATTAGTAGTTAATACTATTACAAAAGAAATCAGCAAGTTTAGTAGTGGTTGGTATTCACATTACCATAACAAAAAAACTGGGATACTTGATAAAAGTGAAAAATTTCCCGCGTATCACATTTCCGCAAATCGTATGGCTGCTTTTGCAAAATGCGGTTTAACGTTTAATTATTATATAATTAAACCACAATTTAGAGAAATTGGAGAACCTTATGCTTTACGGTATATTGGTAAAACCGCAGAAGGTAATATTTTGCATGCGTTTTCTAAGAACAGTGTGAATGCAGAATTAGGAACCGATTTTTATTCTGAAGGAGGTATAATTGAACAATTATTACCTATAAAAAAGACCAGATACGATTGGATCATTAACAATGGTAATATATGGAAATAATCAGATGGGTTAAATTCAATGGTTCTGAGAAAAAAAGATTTGAAAAGATCTTAAAAGAAGAACCTGATCCTATGTTCGCTTATAATCAAATTGCAAAAGAGTTTGATATAAGTTTATTAGATGCTAAAGAATTTGTAGAAGTTTATTTAAAGAAATAATGAAAGCTGGAATATTTGTTATAATAAAAGATGATATTCGTCTTTTAGTTAAGATTGAAGGCTCCATTCCATATTTAAAAGTGACTACAGTTCTAGACTTAAATGAATTTGATAAAGGTACTATTAAGAAAGTAAAGTTAACAAAAGCTTTGGAAGAATTCATCCAGAGTAATAGTGAGCATTATCCGCTTATTAGTGCACCGGTATCATCTATTTTAGAGACTGTTCATACTGTAGATAATGCAACTACAGAACTAGAAGAAAGTTGGAAAAAGCACTTTTATGAACATGGAGAGGCATCTACAATTATTAAGATTGTAAATGACACGCAATGGAAAATAATCAAAGCGCAAGCTTATCTTGCACAAATGAACCTGAAGTAGATCTATATGAATACTTTAGGAAACATCTTCAAAGTGAATATATGCCGATATTTAAACCGGGATATGGCTATGAAGAGGAGTGGGCCTTATTTGGTACTAATATTATTACCAAGTACTCATTCGGCGCCAGGGTGAATGGTGACGCTACGGAATGGTTTAATGAACGTAATCAAGTTAGGGATTTACTTCGTTGGACTTGTAAACACATCTTCAGATATAATTTAGTATTTTCTAAAAATCCAACACTTCATGTATATTTACAAGTGTTTGCAACCAAATTAGATAAACTAAATTTTTTAACTGAAGATGAAAAAGATGCAATTTTGGGAACTGTTACATTAATGTTTTATGCTAGACGTAAAGTCGCATTAGACTATTATTATATGGTGCACCAAGGATTGCCATTTTAGGTAATAGGGGAGGGATCCCCTATTATCTCCTAAATGCTTGAAATATGAATGAATTAAATTTACTTATTGCTCAAGCGAAAGAAGGCAAACAATTAGCTTTCACAAAATTATATAATAAGTATTATAACACAATACGTTATGTAATTTATAACATTATACGGAACATTGATGTTACTGACGATTTAATATCGGTTACGTTTACTAAAGCCTTTATGAAAATTGACAAATATGTCGATAACATTTCATTTGAAATGTGGTTAAAGACTATAGCAGTAAACAGCGCTATCGATTTTATTCGCAGGAGTCGTCAGGAAAAACTTAATGATTCTGTAGATGATGAAACAAGCCTGTATGAGTTTGTTGACACAATGTTTTCTAATCCTGAAGATAATTTTATATTTAAACAGGAAAAGAAAATATTAGGCAAACTAATACCTACGTTGCGATATAAAGACCAAGAACTTTTACGATTAAGGTTCGTAGAAGAAAAGTCATATCGTGAAATTGCCTCATCGCTTAAAATACAAGAAGAAGCTGTAAAAAGCCAACTTGCAAAAGCTAAGCAGAGGTTAAGATTAAAATTTAATAAATACAATAAACAAAAATTAACAGAATCTAGCAATCATGAACATTTTAATTCAACTTCTGTTAACAGTAGTAGTAATTCTGATAATCTCAAAGATTTTCAGATCGACGACTCTGTTTCGTAAGCTATTATTTGTGCTTGCGTGTTCTGTGATCCTTGGTGCAGGGATTCGTTCACACTTATCTGATAGCAAAGATAAGCAATCGAATGAAACCACTGTAGTAATGGAAAAAAGTGTGGATAGCCCCACGCCTGTACTATTTGATTTGGTAACAAATTTTATAGAATTACAGTCGAGTTATGGTTTTTCACATAACTATTCCATTCACCAAATTAAAGAGGAATCACAGCGTCAACAACAACCTGTCGTTGCCAACGATAGGGCTTCACCTGTTCCGGAGAATAGTTCGTAGCTAAACTCTTTAACAGTGTTCCTGTTGCCCTATATATTAGTGCAACTTTTCTTAATTTATAGTTATTAACAATTTAACATTTATCAAAAATGAGCAAAAAAGATAAAAACAAAAAGAATCCAGTCCAAGCTGCAAAGCCAGTAATTAACAAGTCAGAAGCTGCACCTGAAGTAAAGCAGCCAGAGAAACCGATCGAAGCTGCCATTCCTGAAGTGGTTGAAACTCCAGAAGTAGTAGATGCTACTCCAGTTGTTGAAACACCAAAGGAAGAAAAGAAACCGGAGGCAAAGAAATCTGAGGATAAGAAGCCTCAGAAAGAACCGCAAAAGAAAGCTCCGGTGACAATCGAAAAGTTCAAACCTCAAGACTTGTCGATATTACAACAGAACCCGGTTCTTAATCCGGAAGTATCTGTTAGAATGATGGAACTTATTCAGAAGGAATACCTTACTGATAAGGAAAATCCGCTTTACAGCACCTATAAACCTCAATTTGACTATATGATGGCATTCCAATGCGCATTGTACAATCAGAGTTTTCAGGAAGCTGGAAAATTGTTTGGAATTAAAGTCGATGAACGCGCAATTGATACCATTACTGCAAATTTTGCAGACTATGGGATTATCGTACCAAAGAAAGCGTTAGCACCGGCCGGTGATGGTCAAACCATCATCAATTTTAAGGATGTCGAAGTAACAAAAGAAGCGGAAGTTGGGATCCGTCGCGATATAATGGCTGCACAAGCAGAGGTTATTCCCGAATTAGACCCTACCAAGATTACCGACGTTGACGGTATTTCCGCTGCCATTATCTATTTAATGACTCGCACCAATCTGAAGACAGGTGATAACATCATCAACGCAATTGAAAAAATGCGTGAAATCAGAAAATGCCAGTCAGAAGAGAAGGACAAAGCAAAATGGGATACTATTTTACCAGGTGAATTATTAACAGAGATGTTAAATGTCATCGAAGTCCCTGCTTCAATCTTGAACGGTCTCATGAATGCGGTATACAATACTGCAAAGATGGACAAAACTGCGATAACTACGCATTGTGTTGTTCACAAACATTTCCCAAATTTGGGTGATGATGAGATTGCATCAATTGTACGTGCTATTCTTGAGTACAAAGCAAAAGGTGCTACCGATCAAGATCCGGCAATTGTCGGAATAGTTTCTGATACAAGAGAACGTCTCGATGAATTCTATAATCGAACCGAAGATCTTGGTAAGAAAGTAATGGGTATGCTTACCAACAATTATGGTGAATCTTTTGACAAAAAAGAGAACCGTGAGGTGTTGGCAAAGAATGTTATGATCTCTCTCGCTAACCTTTATCGTGACAAAGATGCAAAAATTGCATTGTACGAAGAGAAGGGTTATCCTGAAAAAAAAAACTAATCCAATTCTTTGATTTTATATTAAATGGACTTAAGACGTTTAGTAATAAATTAGGGGGTTCTATCGATTAAGTTATGAGAAGATTCGACATCGCGTTAGTGGCTTTATTCTGTCTCATTGGAGGCGCTATAGGATTTGGCCCTAACGGGTTGTTTGTCGCAAAT
>SAAR01000014.1 GCA_009916335.1 Erysipelotrichia bacterium
TCAAAATGAAAAAACATACTAGCTATATACACCAGTATGTAAATGAAAACAAATCATGACATATCAATTTAATCTATTTGCAACTGGCTATCTTCCTGTTATTCACAGTTAAGACCCTATAGCTTTGCGTCCTTTATCTTTCAATAAAGTTGCCTTTCATAAGAAAGAAAAAGCAGACATTTTATTTCAATGGTGCTATACTACAAATAGATAGAAAAATCACCTTTTTTCGCTCAAAACGTACCAATTTTCGACTGAGTGAAAATGTCTACTTTTTGAAGAAAATATCGCATTAAAAAAGATGACAAGTATTCATAATCACTCATCATCTTTTCTTTAACTTTACTTACCTAATTTAAAATAAGAACCTTTTTGTTGAGTAGGTGGAAATCTTTGCCCTTTTTCAACATCAATATCCTCATTATACAGTTTTCCATCTTTTGTATACTCACTGTATTTTCCTGTCTTTGGACAGTTCTCACCTGAGTGGAATTCTTGTTGCATCATTAACACCTCCACTCATAGTATTCTCAACATAATAGACTTTATACACTAATATGTGAATTTCTCATAATAATCCATTTTCTCTAATAAGGAAATATCTTTAATGGGATTGGCATCTAAACGTAATTCATACAAACCTTTCATCTTTAATAATGGTTTCAAATCCACAACATAATTAGCCTTTAATGTTAACCCTGTTAAATACACTAAATTTTCAATTGGCTCTAAATCATACACACCATTATGATCTAACTTTAATGAAGTTAAATTAATTAATTTAGAAAGAGGACTTAAATCCGTTACAATATTATTGTATAAATTTAAAGAACCAAGATTTGTTAAATTAGCCAATGGCGAAAGATCTTCAATTTGATTATTCGCTAATCCTAAGCATTCCAAATTTACTAAATTCGCCAATGGTGAAATATCTTTGATTTCATTATTACTTAAATCTAATACGGTAATATTACTACATTTAGAAATTGGCTCAATATCTTTAATCTTATTATTATAAATATTGCATTCTTCTAGTTTTGTTAATTTCTTCATAAAACTAATATCTTTCAATTGTGTATTACTCAAGCACAAATAAACAAGCTCTTGCATTCCATCTAAGAAAGAATTGTCATGAATGATATTTCCACTCAAATCTAACTTACGCATCGCTAGTTTATCTTTTAACACTGAAAAATCATCATGGTTACAGTTCGCAAAACGAAAGTCCTTTAAACTTTGTAAATCCTTCAATGCATCTATGTTATGAATTGGACAGAAAGAAAGATTTAATACTTCTAATTCATTTAATGATTTCACAAAGGAAATATCTTTTAAATATTTATTGTTCGCTAACATTAAACGTTTTAAATGTTTCATATTCGCTAACACACTAGCATCACTAAATAAATTGGTCGATAAATCAAGTACCTCTAAATTCACTAATGTCTTTAAAGGCGTAATATCATATAACCACATTTTTGTTAAATACAATTCTTTTAAATTAATTAGCTTTGAGAAAATGGAAATATCAAAACCCGGTGTCGTAATCGCTGCTTTTAATACACGCAATTGGTTTAATTGCTCAACACTCGCTAATGATTCTACTTTACAATTATCAACATTTAAATATTCTAAGCAACGCAATTCACCAATCCATGATAAATCAATAGGAAAAATACCATTATTCGCAATATCTAAACTTTGTAGTTGTGTCAGTTTGCGAAGTACTGATACATCAGAAAAACTATTTTTCGCTAAATTTAACTGTTTTAGTTTTGTCAATGCTTGAAGTGGTGCAATATCTTCTATATAGTTATTATACAAATCTAGTTTTTCTAAATGCACACATGCTTCTATTCCATCTAACTCCTTTACTTCTTTACTACGGCAAGAAAGTTGCACTAAACTAGCTAGTTGTTCTGGAGATGGTATTGCATCGCTTTCAAGATGCAATGCTTGATTAATCACGATTCGTAAATTATTATCTTTAATCATAATGATTTCCCCCTTTATGTTTTATTTACAACTATATTATACTAAAAGCGTTTACATTTTACTACCTATTTTAATGTTGTACTCACTTTAATAGAAAGTTTTCTTCTTTTCCTACTATCTGCCATCGCTCTTTAAAACGTTCCTTTAAAAAGGCATACAAAGCAGGATTCATTCCTTTCTTTAAAAGGAACTGCACATTTTTTTCTTTTCCTTTGATACGGACAAAAAGCATTTGTTCCTGTTCGTAAATCATCGCTATTTGTTCATACAAAATAATCGTTGTGGAATATGTGTTATGACATTCCATGAACTGCTCATAAAAAGTAAAGTCATTCATCATCGTTTTCATCAAAACTAACTTATAAAAATATACTCCATAACAATCTACATAATGAATGAAAAATAAGTAAGCAACACAAAGAATTAACAAGCCAATATACATAATAAAAGCAAACGTATCTTGCTTTGTATATGCCATAAAACTTAACGATGCAAAAATAATAAAAAAAGCAGTGGGTACTTGTTGTCTGTTGCTTTGGCTTGTTTTCCCTTTGATTGCACATTTAATAGGTACATAATCTTCATCTTTAAAAGTTTGATGATGTTTAAATTTTACTGTTTTATCCATATATCCATTATACCACTTTCTTTACGCTACATTCACTCAGCTTTTATTATTTATATTATTTTTCTCGTGAACTATACACGAACCTAAAGTTTTGGGGAATTATTGACACTATTCTTTACAATCTTCATCAATATATTATTCATTTAATATTATTTTCTGCCTTTAAATCCCATTTTATTCAACTCCTTTTGATTCGATTTCAATCAAATTAATGTAATCTAATAATATATCCCATTTGCTTTCGATCCAATATTAGTTCGAGTAAAACCGAATCGGTTTCACTCGAACTAAATAGACATATAAAAAAGAGGCTTAGCAGCCAAATGATTTCTGAATAATCATTTAACTGTTATAACCTCTTATATTTGATCCCATTCTGTTAAATTTTTACTCTCTTCTTCTAAACGCTTAATTTCATCTTCTAATTCTTCAACTGTACCATCAAAATGTGTTAATCCATCATAATAATTTCTTATTTTATTTCTTCCCATGTTAAACCGTACTCCTTCCTGAATTCTTCAAGCGTTTAATTTGTGCATCCTTTATGCTCAAATTATATGGTTCCATCATATATTTGTCAATTCTTCTATCGAATAAATTTGCTCTGAATTTTTAAATTCTAAATCCAAGCATTTTATTAAATACTTAACCCTTAAAATAGTAACCACCTGTTTTTCTCGATCCTTTATACTCTATAAAGTCATATATCTTTCTTTTTATTGAGTTTCTAACTTGATCTAATGAAATAGAAACATTTATTTTTTCTAATTCATCTTTTATCCCTAAAACCTTTATCCCAGTATGAGTAGATATTATTTGAAGTATTGATAAATCCAACTCATTTATTTGGTCATTTATTTGGTCATTTATTTGGTCGCTTTATATAAATGCATTTTACCATAAGAACAAATAAAAATATATATAAGTATTTCGCAAAATCAAATAATTCAATGAGTATAATAAATAACTATTTTACCCAAGAATAATGACATAATAAGAAAATGCAGATTACCATAGAAATTATTTGCATAAATAGATATTAAAAGTTAAATTGTTACTATTCTCATTCGATACTGGTTATAACATTTATCATGTTTTCATCTGTATTATAGCACTATTGGGTCGTCTTAATCTAGTGAATAATAATAAATCTATATAATATTTGAATATTTTATTGTCAGTATATTGTCAACAAATTATAGTTATCATACATTAGGCATTTCTTTAAATTCTTTTCCATCAAAAATATGTCCATATTTTAAAATCAGTGACTATTGTTTCAAATAAACTTTTGGAACATAATGATTATTCGTTTTCATAACACATTTCACTATCCCATCTCTGCAACTTATTATATGGAATTTTATAATTTAAAAAGCAACTCATATTCTTTAATCAGTTCACCTTGACTACAATACTCAATTTTAATCATCTCTTTTTTGTAGTTAATTTCATAATAGATGCCCAGCACATACCCACATACAATAGATGGATCAGAGTTACCTTTCCATGGATAAACATTATCCAGACTTGTTAATGCTTTTAATCTGTCTCTATCACTATCTTTTTCATTTCTTGATCTTGTGCTTTTTTTCATTTCTACAGCAATGAAGTTTTCTTTAGGAACTTTAATATTTCCCCTTCCATGAACTATCAAATCACAATTGATTCTCGACTTCTTCTCGTCAAATCCTTTTATTGTCTTTATACAGTGCTTAACAGTACCATTTTTTGCTCTGTTGTATTCAACATCAACATAGTAGTTTTGATATCTATAAAATTCTTTACCGATGAACTCATGTAATTCAATCATTAATGCACCACATAAAGTCCTTTCAGATACTCTATTATCAAAAAGCAATTGATTATTTAAAACGAAATTATGATTAGAGCATTCAAAAATTTCTACTGCATCATTTAAATAGTTTTCGTCCACATTCTTACCTCTCCAATTCTAACTAATTTTTTTAATTATAGCATATAGAGAGTAAAACAGTGTACCCTCTCTTTATTCCATCTAACGCAGAAAACCAAATGCAATAACGATGCAATGAGTATACATTAATTTAAAAAGAGCTCCCCCCCTATAAATAAAAGTTTTTAACTCTAGAGGGTTTACTCCTATTCAACAATATAAATTTCCATTTGGAATTAATTCGAATTCTAACCCTAAACCTACTAACAAATCATACATTCTTTTATACTCAATTGATGAAATATCATCATAATAATAGCAAAATACTTTAGACCTTTTGTTTATTCTTTCAAATACTGAATAATCTGCTATTCCTAAGGAATGCCCAATAATATATACTTCATCGAAACATTCTATAGTCAATCTTTCCTCAACCTCTTTTCTAGATTTCAAAACTTCTTTATTTTTTTTATCAAGAAACTCAAAAAGTTCTAATTCCTCTTCTTTAATTGAAGAATTAATTTCATCAAATAATATCTGTATTTTTTCATTTGCAACTAAATTGCCATCCATGTCTTCTTCAAAATATAACATACGATCTTGAAAGTCATGTTTATTTTTACAAGGAATTTCAGTAGGATATGTATTATCAATAATAGATACTTTTAGATTTTCCAAGGCATCTGTTCCTATCGCAATATCACTAGTATTAATGTCTCCATGAATATGTGTAACATTTGTTACCTGATAAATGACCTCTAATACATTAGTATAATTAAAATTAATTACCCATGATGAATCCCTTAAAATATCTTTAATGAGATTTCGAGAAGTTATTTTTTTAATGTTTGCATCATTGAAGTATTCGGTTAAATATTTTAAAAAGTCTTTTTCAAAATCATCTAATAACTTAACTAGTTTTTGTATCTCCTCCATCGTAGCACTAAAAGCATCAGAAGTTGTATGCACATAATTCAAATCACCATATTCATTATATCCATACTCATAAATTATTTCTTCTAGTTTTTCGGCGATATCAACATTTTCACGTTGCTCCATTAAATTAGATAATAACTCTTTATAATTTTTTTCAATTTTGTTCCAATCTGTTCCTCTAAACAATTCATATTTTTTAGAATAATTAGAATTTGAAATAATGAATTCTTTAAAAGTAGTTTGAATATGATGACCTAAATCAAAGCCATTTCCTATGATTACAAGTTTCTTCATATTATTTTATAAAGTAATATAAATTAGTTTTCATAATTACATTTCCTTTCGTTTTGTATTAAACAATGCCATCAAATTATTATTCAGAAAGAATATCTCTTATTTTCTCAATCCTTTCATTAAAGACAGTTAAATAATCTTGTCTAACTACTACTTTTATTGCTTTTTCTAAAACTCTTAATTCTTCTTCAAACAAACCAAATCTTCTATATATTTTAGTGAGGTGATCATATAACGCAGGAGCATCAAAATCCAAATACATACTTATTTCAAAATATTTAATAGCATTTTTATAGTCCTTTTGCTTTTTAAACTCAATACCTCTCATTTCTGGCTCAAAACCATCTTCAAAGTTCTTTGCATCGCAAATTATTTCATTTTGAATAGATTTTAAATAAAGAGAAAACTCATCTCTAACTACCAAATCAACTTTTTTATTAGAATATGATTTATCTCTTTGTCGTTTCTCATCATTTTTTAAAGGATTATCTCTTATGTATTTTAGAACATCATAGCAATGGAAAATTTTATAACCTAATTCTTTGTATTCAATGTAGTTCTCAAAAGTAGTAATCCAAAATTCAATCACGTTTCTTGATTTTTTTGCTTTCGATGAAAATATCTTTCCTCCCATATCGATTATATAGTCTTGTATTTCCTTTTTATATTTAAGAGAAATAGGATTTTGCTGAATATGAAAATATGACATCATTAATGACTCTTTATCTACTGCATCATAAGCAGCAAATGGTACACTATCTAAAAAATATCTTTTCATAACTGGCCTAATAAATATACTTGGTCTTATTTCATTATTTAGTTTATCTTCTTCTTTACTTAATCCATCCCAATATGAATTACTATCAACAAATTGTATTAATATTTCTCCTTCATTTTCACGTTTTTTTATTTGTTGTAGTTCTAATTCTAAAGCTTCATCCTCTGTTAGATCGCTCTTTACTATTCTAAAGTCGATACCATGTAGTTCATTTATTTTTTTGTAGTCCAGTCCTCTATCTCTATTCATATCCCATAAAATATGTTTGTATCTATTCCCAATTCCTTTTCCAACGTAAAAGACTTTTCCCTCATCTTTTGTAAACCACTCATAAACATAATAATTATTTCTCTTAAAATTATTATTCTCTGCATTCATACCTAAACTATTTTTATCAAATTTTTCCATAATCTCTTTCTCCGTAATATATTTATTATTAAACTGGTTATATCAGTTTACAATTGTACAATGAAGTAAAAATGACAGGTATACCTAATTATGAAAAGCGAAGGTAATAAACAACTCATCTTATAAATATAAAATAGACATTATTTGATAATACCTTATAAATCTAAATGAATTAGCATCATAGTTCATTTTTTTACTTATTAAATAAATACCCGATTTTTATAATTTCTTTATCTTTCAAATAAACAAATTTATCTTTTGCCATCTCTAACCACGAGCCTACCGTTTTTTCTGTGATGTAAACTTCAACATACGGTAATACGGAAGTGTTATAAGCATCAATTATCGAATTGATTTCTTGTTTACTATTAGTAGAATTTATAAACTGGTTGGAAATAAATGTATATACTTCGAGAGATTTGTATTTTCCCATTTCAACTATTTCAAACGAATTAGGACTGTACTTGAATAGATTGTTCATTGAATCCATTAATGAATTATTAAAATTTTTCATCCATTGAGTATTTGGCTCCAAACTGTTCCAATATACTAGTTCTTCTTTAAAATTATTTGTCATAACCGAAATTGTCTTGTCAAATTCACCTTCATCATATGCTTTCATAAAATCTTCTATTTGCGTTTTAAAAAGACCTTTTATTCCCATAGCAAACATTATCATATCAGGATGAAATCCTTCTATTTTCTTTTCAAATTCAATTAATTGTGGGTAAGTTTCTAGTATTCCCAATGGAAATACATTAAAAAATTTTATTATACTACTTCGAGTTTCATATTTAGTTTTAAACAATTCAAATAAATTAAATGATGTTGTAACAAACATATAATCGCCATCTAAACAATATTTTAAGAAAAAATTTTTAGTTGTTTCAAATGTGTTTTTAGCAATATAATTTAATGAATTTGTATCTAAATACACTAATTTATAAGTATTCCCATTTAGAAATGTAACCATAACTCTCACTCCTATTCAACCTTTTAACCCTTGTAATTAAGGCTAAAATATCTTAATCGCAATATTACTTTACATAAAATCAGTAATCTATAATTTTTATTTCACCTATTTATAGTTATAAAATAATTAAATTATTCTATTGCTCCAAATTATAAATCTCATTTGAGAATTGTATATCTTTTCATATATCATTTATAAACCTAAATATTTAATTGTATGTTATAATTTTTATTTTGCTTTCTATCAAATATTCTAAAATATTCTTGTTTAGATTCTTTAGTCCAGCCGTAGAGCTGTTGCTTTCTTCTAAAGAATGCTATAGCATGACCGTGACTTCCTTTTAAATAGTCTAAATATGCTGTCAGTGGTATAGGTTTGCCAACTTGCCCTTCTATATAGTAATCAATGAATTTTAGTTTGTCTGGTCTAAATTCAAAGTTATATAAATAGTCATCTAAAATACCTTGTCCATCATGTAAAACCATTTTATAATCCAAATCATATAATAGGTATGCTAAATTGATGACAGAATGATATTTGAAATCTTTCAAGTTTAATACCGATGGATAATTGAATACAATTGATATCTGAAATAACTCGTTATAAAAATCTTTCGTAATCGTTAAGGCTATAAAATTTTTATCTTTATTATTTATATCAAAGGTAAAACCTTTTGCTTTGTTATCCCTTTCAGACAAATAACATAAATTATCAATACGACAATTCCATCCTTGGTTATCAATATGATCTACTACAAACCGACTATTCATCATTTGTTCATGTATTTCTTCAGAATACCATTTCTTCATAATATATCCATGAAGAGAACCCAATGATGATTGTAAATATCTATCATTATTTAGACTCCAACTTACACTTTGTATTTCTTCTATATAATCATCCTTAACAGTAGCGTATGCAACATATTTCCAATCATTTCTTGTAATGGCTATTGTATCTCCTTTGATTTCAAAAATATTTTTACTCATGATAACCTCCAATTACAAATTGAAATTTGCAATTCCTTTATTTTCAAAAGAATTATTTTTTCCTACTTTTTGCATATTTCCACTCTAGTTTTAAATATATTCGCATTGCCTCTATTAAAACTTCAACATCATTAAACAACTTCTCTTTTTTCTTTATACATTCGCGCTCTAAATTCAGCTGTTTTTTTTGGTTCTCAATACAATCGGTTTCTGATTCAGCATACATGCAATCAGTTTGCTTTTTATATTTACATTTTATACATACAATTCCATCAGAATGATATTGTATACGCAAACTCTCGTTTGAAAAATATTCACGTGACGAATTGAATAAGGAATTAATCAAGTCTACAACCATTTCGTTTTTTTCGTTATTTGTATTTTTATCATAAATGTTTTGTGCTTTCAGTTTATCTATTATATCAAGTTCATCTGGCCCAAAATATAAAATTAACAAGCATTTCTTTTCTCGTAACATTTCTAAATTTTTGTTTAACTCATTTGTGTCAGAAGGATCAGAATGAACATATTTATAAAGTGTTGTTACAAATTCAGCAGTTACTCTTCTCACATTTTGAATCCACTCAACTCGTGCCTTCCAAATGATATTTGCATCAACTTGAATTTCTGTTCTTATGTTCTCTGCTTCTTGCACTTTGCTGGAAATTTCTTTATTTGATTCAATATTTTCTTTATTACCTTTTTTAGTAATGTATATTGAATACCCAGCAAGAAATGATGAAATAATTGATGTCAAAGCAGCTATTAAAGCCGCAATTATTGTTGCATCCATGATACTGTCCTCCTAATAAAATTCTAAACAGCTCTTATTTTTTCTAACTTTTTACTTACACAAATTTGAAATTTATAACGATGTCGAACTATTAAAAAACTTCCATAATCTCATTAAGTTCCTTACGAACTACTTTATGTTTTTCACTTTCATCTGGATAACCAATACAAATAACTAGTCTTAATCTACTGCTCTCTTTAATGTTTAATGTGTTTTTAATTTTATTCTCATTAAAATATCCAACCATACATGTTGCCAACCCTAATTCCGTAGCCTGTAAAGATATATATGAGCAGGCAATTCCAATGTCAGTTTTTGTAAAGTCTTGGCTCTTTAATTTATTAACTATTTTTTCTGAAAAGTTAGGTTTATTTTCTTCAACTATTATAAAAGCAGCATTTTTAGCAAAAGGTTGTGTTAATTTTACTAATTCCTTTCTTAAAATTTCGTCTATAACAACATAGAATTTCCACGGTTGTGAGTTACAAGCTGATGGTGCTAAACGAGCGGTTTCAATACATTTATAAATCATTTCTTTATCTATGGGTTTTTCAACAAATTTTCTACAACTATATCTTTTTTTTACTATATCTCTTAACATTTACCTTTCCTCCTATATAAATTCTGATTTTTGTTAATCTAATTATATCATTTATATATTAACAAATATAGACAAATAGCATTCAAAGAAAAAGATTGTATCACTACAACCTTTCACACTTCTATTACTTCCTTTCTAATAATTTCATCAATACAATTTTGAATGTTATTCATTTCTTGTATCCATTTCATTTGATCCTTTTCTTTTAATTCTTCGGTAATATTTCGTTGCTTTTCAAAATCAATCAATAATCGTTCACACATATCATTTGCCTCTTTATCAACCATTTGAAGATAATCATATAATTTCATTGTGGTTTGTAATTTAAAATACAAACCTTTTTGATGTTCTTTGAGATAATTTAGTTTCATTCTTCCATACTTTGATAATTGTATATTTTCTTGCTTATCTTCCTTTAAGTTTGGGAAATAATAATCCCCTACTTTTGTATATTCTATTGTCATAATCGCGTTTTTCCTTTCTCAACTCTTGTTTGAGTTTCTAATTCAAATTGTTGCATTCTTAACGATCTGTCTTTAATTTTCTCGCAATGTTGTATCTCTTTTCGCAGTTCTTGTATCTTAGGAGTGTAAGACTTCGCTTCTACCTTCAGTTGCTCTTTTAAGGCACTTTCAGGACATCTTCGTATCTTGTTTCTACATTGTAGCCTTTTACTTATTAAATCGTTGTATTGCTCTTGTAAAGGTTCTTGATACCGCTCTAGTTGTTCAAAGGTTTCAATATTGTTCTTACATAGTAAGATTATTTCATTCGAAAGATTTTCCATTTCCTTTATTGCTTGTCTTAATTCTTTTGAATATTTTGGTTTCGTATTGTTTAATCTTGGTAATATACCTAACTTAAATTGATAATGGATATACAACCTTTGTAAGCCATTAAGTTCTTTTCTTTTATACTTTTGCCAATAAGGTTGTATATCAAATCCTTTTTTTGAGTAGGCATCTTTATTAGATATTGGAAATTGTTGATTAAGAATTTTGTTATCAATACTCATCTTTGAATAATCTTTTCCTAAACTAGATAACGTAATCCATTGTTCATGTGCATGATGTTTTAATGCAACATCATTATCAACTTGTTTAATTTCATATCCTTCAAATTGTAATTGATTAAAGAAATTTGTTCTTGTTGTACTTACTTTGATTGTCTCATCAACATCATTCTTCATTAAAACTTCTAATGATTTTTCATGATAATATTGTTGTCTTGTTTTCGATTGGTATGCTTTTTCTTCTATCACTGATAATCCATATTGCCTACACAAATCATCGGAAACAGTACGTAAGTTATACAAGTCTTTCTTGGTATGACAGTATCGTTTTCCATCAATACAGGAAGTCGCATTTAACACTATATGATTGTGTGCATTGTCTGTATTCAGATGCGTTGTTACAACAACTTCAAAGCGACTTCCCCATAGTTTTTCGGCAAGTTCTACACCAATTTGATGTGCAAGTTCAGGAGTTACTTCATTTTCCTTGAATGATTGATAGCCATGAAAACATAAAATCTTTTTGTTATCATGAAACTGTTCTTTGGTATTTATCATGGATTGATAAGGGTTATGTTGCATACAATTGATACAACTTACATATTGATGTTCCATTGTTTTTTCTTCATTTGTTGTATAGTTCAACACTTGTTTAAGTTCAATAGTTTTGTTTTCATCAATAACATAATCAATCACATGATCCATTCTATTTACGACTTTCCAAAGTGCAGTAGTTGCCATTAATTGTTACCTCTTATTTGTTTATCTAACTTTGACAGAATACGTTCATGTAGAGATAACACTTCATTTAATCTTCTCCCATCAATGCCTTGAATATACGCAAGTTTAGTTAATTGATTTAGATTATTACCATTAGCATTCAACTCTTTTATCAAGTCATAATATGCAATTGGTGGTAGTTCTTTTATGATGTTTCCACTTAATACCAGTCGAAGAAACTTCTCTCTACTCAGTCCACTTTCCAAAACTTGATTTGTTAAATTAGATAGTTCATCATCATTCAATCGAACTTTAATTTCATTTGTACGAACAGCCATTATTCATTACCTTATTTGGTTTCAGGGTATCCCTGAGATTGTATTTTGGGCACAAAATACGTTGCTGGCTAATACAATAGGACATCATAATTGATAACTTCCTTTATTTAATCCCTCAAGGATTTCTAACATCGTTTGAATAGGTGTAAACAGTTCTTCATCAATCTCATCTATACTAGCTTTCGTTTCTAATTCTTCAAGAATTCTTGTTAATAAAACTCGATACTTTGTAAACATCAATGGATTCCCTATTGCCTCTATTTTGTTATGAAAGATACTTTCTAAAATATACTCCTGCTTACTTCTAAAGCCACACAATCTAATTCTGTCATCTAATGCTTTTCTTTCTTCAGGTGAAACACGAAAGGCAATGGTACAATTTCTAAAACGTCCTTTTTGGTCTAAGTTCTTTGCAGTCATATTACTCTAGTCCCCTTTCTTCATTTAATTGGTTTGCCATATCCATTTGTCTTGTTGGAAACAAATGAGCATAGTGATAAGTCATCTCTATACTTTCATGACCTAGTCGTTCTGCAATCGCTACTGCAGAGAAGCCTTTTTCAATCAACAATGATACATGAGAATGTCGTAAATCATGAATACGTATTTTCTTAACTCCTGCATATTTTGAACCACGTTTCATTTCGTTATATAAATAACTTTTATCAATTGGAAAAATACGATCTGTATCACTACACTTATACAAGTGAGATATATACTCTTGTATCTCCTCCACAAGAAAGTCTGGTATTTGAATAATACGATTACTCTTTTTTGTTTTAGGATCAGTGATATAATCTTTCCCTAATAAGCGTTGATAGGATTTATCTATCTTTAATGTTTTCTTATCAAAGTCAAAGTCTTTCTTTGTTAAGGCAAGCAACTCACCTTCACGAATACCACACCAATACAACACTTCAAAAGCATAATATGATATTTCTTTATCAGCCACTACATCAATAAATTTAAGATACTCTTCCTTTGTCCAAAAGTTAATCTCTTTGGCTCTCTTTGCTCCCATGTGTCCTACTTTACGAGCAGGATTATTTGGTAAGTCATACAAATTAACTGCATGGTTTAATATTGCACTTAATTGGTTATGAATAGTTTTTAAATAGGTTTGTGAATAACCCTCATCATTTTCATTTCTAAAATTCATCATTTCATTTTGCCATTTAATCACATCAGCAGGTTTGATTTGGTTGAGTTCCTTATGTTTAAAATAAGGAACTACTTTTGTTTCAATAATATGTTTCTTAGTAAGCCAAGTATTAAATTTAATTCTTGGCTTTAAATCATTCATATAAATTTCTACGAATTTGTCAAAAGGCATTCCTAAATCTAAATCGGTTTGTAATTTGAAATCACGTTCCCAATTCCTTGCCTCTGTCTTGTTGCGAAAACCTCGCTTTGTTTTTTGCTTTAGGTTTCCTTGAATGTCCTTGTAGTAACAACGGACTTCCCATGTTTTACTTTTCTTGTTCTCTAGTATTGCCATGTTGTTCTCCTTCTAGCATTTTGTTAATTCCATAAACACGTTCTTCATAAAACTGTCTGCTTACTCTACCAGAGATTGTTAGAAACCCTTTTGCTTGTAATTCATCGTTCAAGTTCTTGATAACCTTATAGGCAAATGCTCTTGATACTTTCAGTTGTTCAGCAATCTCATCGGCAAAGATAAATAATTCATTATGCATGATCTTTCACCTCACTCTCTTTTTATGTATCCGTTCGATTGTGAACTGCATTCAGATTATATCAGTTCGCATTTGAACTGTCAATATCTTTTTAGTATCTTCATGTCTAAACAGTTCATTATTGAAATGTTTAGCATTTACGTTTACAATGATACTAACGATATACGAAAGGAATTAATAAAATGACAATTGGTGAAAAAATAAGACAAGAGAGAACGTACAAGAAACTATCCCAAAAGCAGCTTGCCGAAAAAGTAGGTATGAGTGAGCCTGCTATCCGTAATTATGAGTTAGGCAACAGAAAACCCTCTCAAAAACAAATTGAACTAATAGCGAATGCTTTAGATGTTTCTTTGTTTACGTTAAGTGATCCTGACTTGGATACTTATTATGGAATTATTCATGCTTTATTCTATTTGGAAAACAAGATAAATATACAACCTGTGGAAATTGAAGGACAAATCTATTTGAAGATTCCTCCTACAGATGACAAATCACGTGATACTTATGATCGTATGCGACAATGGTTAGATGTCTACACAAAGTTTCAAAATAATGAATTGTCATTGGAAGAATATAAAGAATGGAAAGACACATATCCCCAACAAGTGATATTTAATAAAAAATAAATCATTGTCATCATTCTTTAAACTTACAAAAGTATTGTCAATTTTATTGTCACACCTCCCCTTAAACAGCAAAAAACCTCGATAGTATCGAGGTTTTCTTTCATTTACCTATTATTCCCATTCTATGAGTTAGTATTGCGTTAGCGTACGAACGAATAGAATCATTAACTGCACTATTATTTGTTATCAAATTGAAATTTTTTCAATATTCAAAAGCGTTAATGTAACTATAATCTACTTTGTTTGTACCAATTCTTGTTGGCAATTTTTTTCATATTGCTTTTCATCATATAACTTATCTTCTACATTTTGTGCATTTTCTTTTCCATGTTTCTCTACATAATCATCAATCCATTTATCCCAATCTTCAACTATAATTTCAAACGTACATCTACACCATACATGAAACGGCAGAAAATTAGTACCTGCTATCCTATCTACCATTACCTGCAATTGCTAGTAGAATCGAAAATACAATAAAAACAGCCTTAAAAACATAAGCACATTTATTCGAAACTTCCAATATGGTAGTTACAAATTTCTTAAATGAGTTAAAATAAGCTATGACTTTTTTACGCCACGAACATTTGCAAACATAAAAAAAGTTGCTCTTATTTTTAGTCAAAGCAACTTCTCCTTTTCTTTATTCACTAGTGAGTTTGATCCCACTCATTAATAACTTCTTCTAACACCTGTGCTGCCAAAGCAACTGTATTTTGACATTTTACTTCTTTATTATGATGCACTGGTTTAATTTCCATGCACAATCTTGAACCTAATCGTTTTTGAAAGCTGATCACTAATTTCTGTGTTAATGCTCTTATTTCCTCGTTTTGATCATGTGCTTTTGTTTTAATATAGCGAGCAGAAATCACACACGCTGCTCCTGACAATGCCCCGCACACATCTCCAATTTGAAAACCTCCACCAAAAGCAGCACACATACGCATATCTGCTTCATGTAGTTTTAAATCATATGCCTCATTTCCTGCGTGGATAATACTCTCTGCACAATTATACCCTTCTTGATAATACTTAACTGCAATCGTTTCTAACATAATAACTCCTTTCGTCCCTGTTATTCATTTTAACGCTTTTTAAGTTAACAATCAATTTTTTCACAACAAAAAAATAAGGTTTACTCGCAATGAATAAACCTTACCAACTTATTTTGCAGCTTTAATCTTAATCCACAATTCAGATAATTTTTTCTTCATTGCTTCATTATTCACAAACACCTCATCTAAAGGATAATTCGTTCTTGGTTGATATGCACTACTATTTGCATACTCACCTTCTTCTAATGCTATTTTCACTTTATCTACACTGGAAGTATAACCAACATAACTAGAATTGTCATACGCTGTATCGTACTCTAAATTATAGTTAATAAATTCTTCTGCCAATAATGGACAAGCAGAATTACTAGGAATCACCATCGCATCGCTCCATTGATTTGTTCCTTCGTTTGGTTCAAAATATACCATATTAGGATTTTCCATTTGGATATATGCTGCATCACCACTGTATACAACTGCCATATCTTTTTCATTGTTAATCATTCCATCAATCACTTCATCTGTCACAAAAACAGGGTCCATTGTCGCTTTTAATTCTAAAAGCCATTCGTATGCTTCATGAATTTGTAATTCACTCTCTGTGTTCATGGAATAACCAAGTGCCTTTAATGCCATCATAAAGGAATCACGCTCGCTATCATACAAATAAATCTGTCCTTTATATTTAGTATTCTTTAAAACATTGTACCCTTGTGATTCTACATCATTAGGATCAATCTTTGTCTTATCGTAAACAATCCCTACACTACCCCAAAAATAAGGAACAGAATATGTGTTGTCAGGATCAAATGGTAGATTTTTTACACCATCTGTCAAACTCTTTAAGTTAGGAATATTGCTTTTATCTAGTTTGCGTAAACGATTTTCTTTAATCAACCGCTCTACCATATAATCACTAGGTACTAATATATCATACTCATCGCCACCTAAAAGTTTTGTATACATTTCTTCATTTGAGGCAAAGATGGAATAATTCACCTTTACATTATATTCTTTTTCAAAAGAATCAATTGTTTTTTCACCAATGTATTCTCCCCAGTTAAAGACATTCAAAGTATCACAGCCATAAGCAGCAATTGGATCAAAATTACTTTTACTACTAGAGCGTAAAATGTTTAATCCATACAAACCTAAACTCACACAAACAACTAAAATCGCAATCTTTGTTTTCCCAAACTTTGTCGCATGGGTTGTTTTTTTACGCATACTAATCAAATTGGTGATGACTAACACAACACTGATAGCAACAACGATTAATGTCGATAAGGCATTAATCGTTGGATTTACACGTTTTGCCATCGTATACACCATAATAGAAATATTGTTAATACCTTGTCCTGTTACAAAATAAGAAATAACAAAATCATCAAAGGACATCGTAAAAGCAATTAAAGCCCCAGCAATAATACCTGGCATTAATTGTGGCACAATAACTTTTCTAAGAGCATAAAAAGGCGACGCTCCTAAATCCATTGCGGCTTCTGCTAAATTTGGATCTAACCTTCTAATTCTCGGTAAAACACTTAACATCACATAAGGAATACAAAAGGCAATATGTGATAACAACAAAGTTGTAAAGCCTTTACTCACATGCAAAGAAGTAAAAAGCAACATCAAACCAATCGCTGTAACAATCTCAGGATTTAAAACAGGTAGATTGTTAATTTGCATAACAATTTCTTTTAACACTTTTCTTGATTTTGATAAACCAATACTTGCTAATGTTCCTACAATCGTTGAAACAAGTGTCGCAATAATCGCAATTAACACAGTATAATAAATAGATTCAATCATTGTGTTGTTTTGTAACATCGCCTCATACCAACGCAATGAAAAACCTGTAAATTTAGATAATGACTTAGATTCATTAAAAGAGAAAAATACCATGTAAATAATTGGTAAATAGAAAAATAATAAAATAATACCTAAATAAACTTTACTACCAATTTTTTTACTTTTCTTCATTATGCATCACCGTCCTTATCTACTTTTTTTGTTAAATACATCGAAAGCATGATAATGATTGCCATAATTAATGAGATTGCACTCCCAAAATTCCAATCCCCTGTCGTAATGAAATAATTCTCAATTAAGTTACCAACTAATAACTGGTTTCCTCCTCCTAATAATTTAGGAATGAAGAAACTAGAAACAGCAGGTAAAAAAACCAAAGTTATCCCTGAAATGACTCCTGGCATAGATAATGGTAAAATGACTTTCATAAACGTCTGGAAACGATTCGCTCCTAAATCACTCGCAGCCTCTAACAAACTTTTATCTAGTTTTGATAAAGATGCTTGTATTTGTAAAATCATAAAAGGGATAAAGTTATACACCATACCTAAAATCACTGCAAATTCTGTATGCAATAATTTCACTTTTGGCATTCCTAAATATGCCAATAGATTGTTAATGACACCATTATCGCTTAAAATACCAATCCATGCATAAGTTCTTACTAACATATTAATCCACATTGGTAAAGTGATTAGTAAGATAAAGAAAACACTCTTTTTAATATTCATGCGTGCGATTAAATAAGCAACAGGATAGCCTAAGATGATACATATAATCGTTGTAATCAAAGCAATACGCAAAGAACGAATCAATACGCCAATGAATACCTCATCTTGAAAGAAACGCACAAAATTGTCTAAAGTGAATTGTAAAGTTAATACATTATTTCCTTGTTTTGTGAATGCATAAACAACAATCAACAACATGGGAATGACAAGAAACAAAGCAATCCATACTACATATGGTTGTACTAAACGTTTGTATGCCTTCATGATTAATACCCAATCTTAGACATAATATGAATGTCCTCAGGATCAAAATTCAATCCCACTGTCTTATCTTCTTTGGCACTTTCGGTTGTATGAATCTTAAATTCTCTACCTCTTGTGGAAAAAGTTACCGTATATGCACCAGGTGTTAAATGTTCTGGATCAAAATCATAATCAACATTTGTAATCTCAATCTTCTCTTCATTTTCTAAATCCCAAGCAACTGCATCTGCCCATGTTTTTAAATCTGTATCCAAAGCCACACTTTCTTCAATTTCATCAATATTTTTAAAGAAATCAAACGCAGCAATTCCTACTCCTGTTTTACTATCTTCTAAATATTTTTGCTTTACAACAATAATATTAACAGTAATACTTGTTCCTGCATGAGTCGCAAAAGTTAGTGGATATGTTCCTTCTTCTTCTTTAATATTGTAATCAATTGTTCTTAAAGAAACATAATCTTCACTTTCTTTTTCCCATGCCTGTGCATCTGCACGAGCAATGACTTCATCATCGTTTAATGTATCTATATCTTGAATATCTAAGTAAAAAGAGTTCGCTGAAATGTATTCCTGTGCTTCTTCATTGTAGACTGGTTTTTTATTGGATACATTCATCATCACTTCTACCTTGCTACCTTGTACTGTTTCCACAATGATTTCATTATGTACCCCTTTAAATAAAACGGACTTTACCTTACCATTCACTTTACCTTTTCCACGAGCCACAATATTAATATCCTCAGGGCGAATCACGATATCCACTTCTTCATCTTTCGCAAAGCCATGATCGACACATTCGTATTTCTTATCATCAAATTCAACTAAGTAATCCTCACGCATCATTCCATCAATAATATTACTCTCCCCAATGAAATTAGCTACATAAGCATTTTCTGGCTCATTATAAATATCAACTGGTGAACCCACTTGTTGAATTTCCCCTTCTTTCATAACCACAATCTTATCAGACATCGTTAATGCTTCTTCTTGATCATGTGTTACATAAATAAAGGTAATCCCAACTTCTTGTTGAATCTTTTTAAGTTCAATTTGCATTTCTTTTCTTAATTTTAAATCTAACGCCCCTAAAGGTTCATCTAAAAGCAATACTTTTGGCTCATTTACTAATGCTCTAGCAATCGCAATACGCTGTTGTTGCCCTCCAGATAATTGATCGATTTTACGATTTTCATACCCTTCAAGATTCACAAGCTTTAACATCTTCATCACTTTTTGTCGAATCACATCATTACTCATTTTTTTAATCTTCAAACCAAAAGCAATATTTTCATAAATACTCATATGAGGAAATAAAGCATACTTTTGAAAGACGGTATTTAACTCTCTTTTGTAGGGTGGTAATTGTGAAATTTCCACACCATCAAAAATAACTTCACCCTCATCTTGTTCTAAAAAACCACCAAGAATTCGTAGTAGTGTTGTTTTCCCACAACCACTAGGTCCTAATAATGTAACAAATTCATTCTCATAAATATCTAAATTGATTCCTTTTAAAACAATCGTTGTATCAAAACTTTTTACGATATTTTTAAACTGTATTAATTTTTTCATATGGCTCCCTTATTCGCTTACTAAAAATTAGGTGGTGTCATTACCCACATAATCTTCGCCAGCTTTTCTTTCTTATTCATCAAAATATGTTTATGTTTTCCATTCAAATAAAAGGTTTCCCCCGCTTTGATTGGATATTCGTTATTTCTTTGTTTAAGCACAACTTCCCCTGCCAATACATACCCAAATTCTTCTCCATCATGTGGCATGATAACCTGCGATTGTGCATCTTTTTCTAATGTAAGGATTAATGGTTCCATCGCTCTTTTTTGTGCATCAGGAACAATCCAGTAAATGGTGGCTCCATCTTTTTCATTAATATAGTAATCTTCTTTTCTAAAAACAATACGATCCTGTTTATCCTCTTGAAAAAAATCAGAGAGATTACTTCCTAATGCCTCTAATATATCATCTAAGGTCGCAATGGACGGCGATGTTAAATTTCGCTCTAATTGCGATAAGAACCCTTTTGTTAATTCACAACGTGATGCAAGCTCTTCTAAAGTAAGATTTTTACTAATTCTAAGCTCTTTAATCTTATGTCCTATATCCATTGTACAACCTCTCTTTCTTGTTTAGTAATACTAAACTTCTAATGTAAGTTTAGAAAACATATTTATTATACTTTTTTTAAGAAAAAATACAATATGTTAATACACTATTTCTGCTTTTTTTGTGTGTTTTTTATAGAAATGCATGAAAATATATCGACTAAAACTTTCCCTCGTTTAAAAACAGTGTAATTTTTGCTGCCATTGTTTTTTAAAAAAGAAGATAAAACAAAATTGCCACTTCTTAAACACCCTTTACTTCTGTTTCTTTTCACTTCATCAATAAGCGTACGATAACAACAAAAAGCTAACTAAAAAAAGATAATCTGACGAATCCATCAAATTACCTTTGTTAAGTTTCACATAGTATCAATCGAAGTTTTTAACTATTAATTGATACCACTATTCTGGTTTTTTATGACCACATTGTGAACAGAAGTTTCCTTGATTTTCATTTCCACAACTACATGTCCATGTAGCACTAGGTTTTGCCTTTCCACACTCACTGCAAAATTTAGAATCATTCACTTTACCACAAGCACAAGTCCACTGTTCACTTTGTGTATTATTTTGATTAAATAAGGGATTGTTTTCTTGTGGTTGTGTATTGGCAAACAGATTTCCTGTATTCATACCACCTGCTTGAGCCGCAAAGCCCATTCCTAAAAAACCTTGCATCGCTCCTGCTTCATTCGCTGACGCATTTTCCATCGCAGTGGCTTGTGCTTGTGCTAATCGACCAGCTGCCACCCTTTGATCACTCAACATAATCGCATCATCAATCTTTTCAATTCTCGCTCTTGATTCATCATCTGGTGTTACTTTTTCAATCGCCACCATTTCAATTTCAAGACCACGTTTTTGATGCCACACTTCATCTAACGCATCATTCATGAATGCCGCTATTTCCATCTGCTTTTTAGGTAAATCATTAAACTGATAACCTTCATCACTACATTTTGCTAACGCAGTATCTATTGCATTCACAAATTCAGCTTGGCATTGACTCATCAATTCCGTTTTTGTATATTCGTTTTCTACATTTCCAGCAATATTCGTATAAAAACGAATTGGATCGCTAATCTTAAATGAATATTGTCCAAAATAGCGAATGTAAATACCACGATAAGTTGGATCTTTATATGGCATTGGTGAAGCACTACCAAACTTATTATCTAAAATCTCTTTAATGTTCACATAGTAAACACGTTGATCTTTTGCTTCACTACCACCATGTTTAAAACGAGTACCAAACGTTTTAAAGCTTTCTGCCAATCCTTTAAAACCACGATCGAACAAACTAGGTTCACTTGATTCCTCCCAAGTAAAACGACCTGGTTCCATACTAAATTCCACAATCTTACCATCTTCAACAATCAACAATCCTTGTCCTTCATTAATCGCAAAACCACTACCATTGGTAATAATATTCTCACTACCTTTTGTATTACTACCTGTATTGACTACCTTACTCCCTTTTTTAATTAACACATCATTACTTAATGTTTCACAATAATAATATTCTAACCATTGATCCGCTAGTGTTTTTCTTGCACCATCAAATGCAGCTTTAATTAATCCCATTTTCTTTTCCTCCTATGACCATGCGACATATTTATTTAATACCCAACCATAATTTCCATTCGTAATAAGGGAATGACAATATTCACACTCTCCACTTGAAGTAACCTTTGTCGGTGCACCACAATTAGGACAATTCGTAATATTAATACTTTCATCACTACTTGTTTTTACCCCTTTTGTACGAATAAATTCTAAACGATATTGACGATGAACATAGTTTTTATCACTACCTTCAATGATTTTACCTGTTTCATCATCACTCACATAATTCAATAAACTAGCATACAATTTAACAACTAGCACTTCTTGATTTGCATCTTCTTTATATTGTGCAATTGTTATTTCACGAATGTTTTGCATATTCATATGATCTGTTTTCTTCATATCAATGTATTCTTGAATCTGTGCATTATGTGTGTTAAACAAAGAATTACTTTCAAAAGGACGAACTCCTTGCCAATTCTTTGCTTCCCATGCTTCTTGCAAGGTAATATACACTTCCCCTACAAAACTTTTAAACTTATCGGCTGAAAAATTAGGATCGTGTTCTTTTACTTTCGCAATCGCCGCTTCTTCATTAATAGGTGTATGCGAGAGTGGTGAATAATGTGCATTGGCATTTCCACCATTCTGTGTATACTTAAAGTAAGCAAACACAGCGATAATAATGATGGTTATAATAAGACCAAAAGGACTTCCTCCTAAGAAAATAAAACTACCAAATCCAGAGCCTCCATAACTTCCACCATAACTACCTCCTGATGAACCTCCTCCAGAAAAAGAATTACCAACGTCTGCTAAAATTCCATCTGTAAAACATAAAGTCAAAACTACTAAACAAATACTCAGCCATATATATTTTTTATATTTCATATTTAAATTCTCCCTATTTAACGCTACTTTTGCGATGAACGCTCTTGATAAAGCACTTCTACTTCTTTCCCACGATGAGCTAATCCAATATAATACACTTTTCCTTGTAATCCCATATCATATTGTTTTTCCATGATCTGTTTAATCCCTTGCTTTGCTAACTGTTTTAAATCTACTTGCCCATCTTTTGTATACTTAAACTCTAACACATAGCTAGGATATTGTTGTGTTCTACTTTTCAGTTGTAAATCACATCGCCCTAATCCTACTTCTTGATTCGATATTACTTCATGTGTCTTATGCATATACGCACATAAACCTAACATTAACATATGATAACTATTCTCATTCAATGTATCATAATAGGATACAACTTCCTTTAAAAACTGTTGATAATAAAATACAAAGTTTTGTATATCTTCCTTTTTTAATGCTGTATTTATTTTAGTGAATGTAACTATATCCGTTTTTAAATAATGCATTGTTAATTCCTTAAATGCTTCTTTTACTTCATCATTAGGAATACACACTCGATAATTTTGATAATCATTACTTTGCATAATAGTTAAATACCCTGCATTGATTAATAATGCCCATAAGGTTAATGTGTTTTCTTCTTCAAAATAGGAAGTATCTAATTTTGCCTCTACATCGACATACCCTTTTTCAATCAATTGTTCATAATCTTGTTTAAAATTGACATCACTTGTACTCATTAAATTTTTAATCATCATATTACTTGCAGTATTCACCCAATAAGGAATCAGCTTTTGTTCTTGTGCATAATTAATAATCGACCATGGATTATACAATTCTAATCCACCTATGCGATACCCATCATACATCGCTTTCACTTCTTCACTTAACGATAAATCATAATATTGTAATAAGATTTTTGTTTCTTCTTCATTTAACCCAAAATAATTCGCATACTTTTCCTTATCAACTCCATATACACTTAAATTATTTAAACCACTAAAGATATTCTCTTTCGCAATTCTTTGTATCCCTGTAATCATTGCTTTCTCTAAATATTCATTCCCTTTTAATGCCGTAGAAAGCAAAGTAGATAAATCTCCATGTACTCGCTCATAGAAGTTTTGATTATAGGCTTCAATAAATGGTGTATCGTATTCATCAATAAACAGCATTACTTTTTTTCCATAGTATTCATATAAAAGCTGACATAACAAGCGAATCGATGTATTGATAGCTGTTAGATTATCCTCATCTTGCTTATTTAAATTTTCTATTACATAATCATATCTTGGTTTATCAAATACATCTAACTCACTAATAATAAAACGATAACGACGATATTCGTTGAACAACGTTTCTTTTAAGATTCGTATCGTACTAAAATAATCCCCTTTCACATCTTTAAAACTAAGAAAGATGACAGGATAACAATTCATGAAAGTCGCATATTCACTTTGCATAATATGCATACCAGCAAAGATGGCTTGACTATCTTTGCTAATATCAAAAAACTCTGCCAACATTGACATATTCAATGTTTTCCCAAATCTTCTTGGTCGAGTAATCAAACTGACTTCACTACCATCTTTCATAAAATCTTCAATGAGTAATGTTTTATCTACATAATAATAATCATTCTCAATGAGTTTACGATAGTCTTGAATTCCTGTTCCTAACGCCTTTTTCATGCCATTCCCACCTTTCTTTGTCGATGATGTTTCTCGTTGTTTCTATTATACCATGAATTAACAACAATTATTTTATGAAAAACAGATTTACTTATTCACTTCCTCATAAAAAACAAAAAGAGGTTTCCCTCTTTTCTGATATGATCCCACTAAAGTAGACACACGAAATATATAAACGTGTATCCTATGGAGGTGGGATTTTATTATGAGTAGAAAAGGAAAAGTATCTTATGAG
>SAAR01000226.1 GCA_009916335.1 Erysipelotrichia bacterium
AATCACCTCTTTAAGTTTTTCTGTTTTATATTTGAATACTGCGCTTGCTAAATCCTGAGCTTCCTGAATTAAGGCTTTATCTGATGTGTAAATCGAATGCTGCCAAATCACTATTGAAAGCTTACCAACTCTGTAAACTGAAACATCCTTATTCACGATATAAATATAGAACTTATATGTTTCATTGTTTTCACCTCCTTTACCTCCCTTACCTCTCGATAAAACAATCTTAACGTCATTAATTATTACTTCTTCTATTATCATTTTTTCACCTCTGTTAGTTTTTAAATGCCTCTGTTATGTAGTTATTGAAATCATATTTCTTAATCCACATATCTAAATACTCTATGTTCATCACTAATCGAACAGCCATTAAATCTTCACTACCTTCAAAAAGAATGTTGTCAGCATCGATCATATCGAACGTTGATTCTTTGATGCTTCCAATATTGCTATCTGTTCTTAGTATTAACTCAATTACATTAACCAATGAACCATATTCTTTTATTAAATTGTTATGTAGCTCTTTAAGAGTGATTTTTTCGCCTCTTGTTTTATATAGGTCTTTTAACCATTCAAAATAGTCGGTTGTATAAAACACTCTGTAATCAATTGCGGTTTCTTTATTGAAACTTCCGATAATATCTATATTCATATCTTTCTCCTTTTTGTTTTGTTAATTATTTATATTTAATTATCCGACTAAAAGCAAATTTAAAAGCCGATTAATTGCTAAATATTTATAATAACCAGACAAAAGGAAGAAGTAGACCAATATTATTTTGGTTTATTTAGATTTTAGCGTTATAACTGATACAGGCATTGGTCATAATACCGCATTTTCTTTTTCTTATATTTAAAATAATATCGCCTTTTATCTTGTAAGCTAAATCAGTCGGTGTTAATGCTTCATACGCATCTGGAACCATTTCAAAGAAATCTTCAAATTTATCGGTGGCATGTCCTACCGCTATTAATAACTCACTTTCTGAATATCTAATGTTAAACATACATTCACTTATCAATGCCTGTACCTTAAAATCATTAAGAATGAAGTGTTCTAAATCACCTCCACCTCTGACGATAACATACAGACTTTCTTTATCCTCAATCAGTATCTCTTTAAGTAAATCCAAATCTATTTTGTTGTTATATATAATTGGATGTACCACAACCTCTTCAAATCCGATATTTAAATTATTCAATACAACATTGAAATCATTAAATCCGTCTGAAAAGCTTTTTGTTGTTATCACGCATAATCTTTTTTGAACTGTATAGGTAGGACAAAGATTATAAATCCATTTATTTTGTTCTTCTTTCATATTTATTAACTCTTCTAACTGGTGTATAGCTGTTTTCTCTTCTTTTTTATCTTCCTTTAATGCTTCCAGTAAGACGCTTAACGCATTCACTTTCTCAGGCACTACATAGCCCATACCGGGTAGCTCCTGCAGCGGGGGTTTAGTCGCATAGATGAATCTGTTCATGAAGCTATGTTGTGATTTGCCTGTATGAACCAATACGCGCGCCCCTGTACGGCTCTGCTGGCTTTTGTTGATGTAGACAAAGGCAATGTCCTCTGACTGACCTGATAACGTATCCTGAGCCTGTATAGCGCGTTCTGGACTGCCAGCAAGGGTAGCGATGTTCTCAAGGCTCCTGACAGCATGAGTAGCCAGATGAACTATGTTCATACAGTTGCCTATGAGCTGGTTTGTGTATGCTTGCCCAGCCTTAGCATCAAGTGAATCCACAGACTGAGAGGAAATAATGTTGATATGACCGTAGCCCCTCGATATGTCGAACCAGTTGTTATCATCCACTGACGGATCGGTATCATCGGTAAGGAACTGCTGATACTCATCTACCAACATGAATGTAAACTTATCTTCACCATATCCCTTTGCTGTGAGCTGGTTTATATCCTGCTGTTTTATACTGTCTATGAACGTTGCTTTAACCACCTTTAAAATGAACAATGATGAAACAGCATATTTAGAAAAAGGCACTTCCAGCACTAACGATTTTCTTTCTTTATAGATAATGTCAGCATAGGAAACTGTATGCTCATTATTACAAAAATGATGGTTTAGATACGGGTCTTCATAAAAAGGTCTTAGAACGCTGTTTAATGCTGAAAACTGCCATGATCTTTGTTCTCTTTTGGTTGTTTCGTCGGTATCTTTTTTATTATTAAAAATACTGAATCCATCCGAAGCTATACGCCTTTTTATCTTTTCTGATAACTGTTCTGAACAGTTGTTTTTCATTGCCTGTAGGTCATCAGGATTAGTAATCAAGTAATAGAGATCCGCAAGGGTAGGATTAATATCAAACTCTTTAACTAACTCATACACTAAAACAGTGTCTTCTATCCCGTTTGAACCCCAATATTTATCTAAGTTTCCACGAACTGAACTAACACCATAGTTTAAAAATGCTTTGAGCTTTTCCGGTTCAATACCAGATATTAAATTAAATCTGGAACAATCCTCTTTAACACCTAATATGTAAATCTTATCGCTTTTCATTTCTTCATTGATCTGACGTGCTAATTTGGTGTAATCTCCCTTAACGTCCAGTATCAATCCAGAACAGTGATTTTTAATCAGATTGTAAACAGCAGGGAAACATACACCCGTTGTTTTACCTGTTCCTGTTCCACCAAACACGGCTATATTTGTTGTTGCTGTTTTAAAGTCTATTTGTATTTCATCATTTAAATGTGCTTTCCTGAAAGAAAGCAATGGCTCTTTATCTAACATAAAAATCTCCTTTTTATTTTGTTGTTCCTTTCAATTATTAAATTTGCCGATTAATGTCAAATTTAAAACGCATTAAATATATAAACGGTTTAAGTGTTCCTTTTATTTGATATTTATGTTGTTTTAAAATGATTGATACCACATGGTTAAAATGTTATGTTCGCCGGGTAAACGATTTTAAAGAGGATTTTTTGATGAGTCTTTCAACACTGAACAACATTCGTACCATTAGAAAAGAAGCGCGTGAAATCAGCTTTGAGATCTTTGAAGAGATTTTAGAGAAGATGAAAAAGGTTCATGAAGAACTGTTAGCTGACCAGCTTGAAATCGAAGAAAAACGCGCTAAGAAGCTGGCACTCATGGAACAGTTTAGAGAGATGTTAGCTGCTGAAGGTATTGAAGGTATCAGCATTTCCGAGATCGCTGATGGTGTAGCCGCTCCTGCTGCCAAATCTGGTAAAGGTAAAGTGGCTAAAGGTGATAAGCGTGGCGCTGTTGAGCGCAAGTATGCTTATAAAGATGAAAACGGAAAAGAAGTGTTATGGTCGGGTCGTGGTCGTCTGCCGAAGCCTGTCGAAGAAGCTATGAAGAAAGGCGCTAAAAAAGAAGACTTCTTGATCAAGAAAGAAGATTAACAGCATTGCAAACACCAGAGTAAAACCAAGCCCCTTTTCAGGGGCTTTTCTTTTGGAATGTTTCATTTATTCAGGCTTTTTAGTTCCTTTTGCTTCATTTATACAGTTAACTAACTTATATGCTTCTTTCCATGATAACAATGAAGTTAAAGCCATTAAACCACCGCCAATTATGTAAAAGCTATTTAATCCTGTTTTTGGTAATACATTCACTGTTAACATTAATAATGAGATACTTGATAAATATAATATTGCTATTAATGTCCATGCTTCTTTTTTCATTTGTCTGATACTTTTTTGAATAATCATAAATTAATCCTCATATTTATTTGTCGTAAAAATATACTGTTATTGGTCTTCCACTATACCCATCATCATTACTGATACACGCATTTGCTAAAGTTGCCATATCAAGATCCTGATTTGCTTCTGTGTTCTTAACTTCTCTTGAACCTACTACTATTTTGAAAAAACTTGCTCCAGCTTGAGACACAAACTTAGGACAAGCATCAACTGAAACGTTTTCAAACCCGATATAAAAACTACCATCATAATACGGTTCTATAAGAACGTTAGCGCCCCAGCTATCCCATATTAAGTTATCATCAACAATATCTTCTGGAACTATCTTTGATTTGATTACTGCGTCAACTGATAACCCGGTGTAATCTGCTTGCCCCGCGTAGAGATTTTTTATCCCAGCATTTAATGTTCCCAATATTTTTATGTCGCTATCTATCTTCTGACCAGAACTAATTTTTGGATAGATCATAAAGACACCAACTATCAACGCTGCGATAATACCGAAAACCAATAACAACTCTAATAATGAAAACCCTTTATTCTTTCTCTTTGTCATGTTGAACATATCAGCCACCTCTTATATTATTGACGCAAAAATAATGGTGGAGTTATCTTCTGAAAAACACGCTGCTGATGTTGCCGCTATATCAATGTTCTTCCCTTCCTCAAGGTTCTTGACCTGAGTAGCTCCGTTCCCGTTGTAAACGTCTATGCTTACGAAATTACCCGATACAGCCGCTATCAACTTTGAACAGTCAGAAGCGGGAACAGCATCATAGATAATGTTGTATTTGCCGTGATTACCACTGTATTCAACCGATACGTTGCCTTTCCATTCATTGATAAGCTTTCCGTCCTGAATCATGTTCTCCGGTGCGTTCTTAGACGCAATGAAGCTATCAGTGTTAATGCTTGAGATCTTCGCTCTGCCGCCATATAGAGACTTAACCCCGGCCTGTATAGCTGTTAGGTTCCTGCTCTCTCTGTCGATACGCTGTGAAGCCTGAACTTTAGGAAATATCATAAAAGCCGCTACTATCAACGCTGCGATAGCACCAAGAACTAATAATATTTCTAAAAGTGAAAACCCTTTTTTACTCTTTCTGTCTTTTAATAATCTAAAACTATTTATCATAATCATTCTCCTTTGTTATTTTATGTTTCTCCTATTTTATGTAGGATTATATATTAGATATTTAATTAACCGATTAATGTCAAATTTAAAAAAAAGGTTTATTTTAATAATTGTCATTTAATCGGATAAGCGGAAGATGTAGAACTTTTATTTTAATGCCTCAAATAAAACAAAACCCCATTTAAGGGGCTTTTATTCATGGTTTAACATATCTTCAATTCTTTCTTCTAACAGAAAGCGTTTTAATTCGTCCTCTGTCATTTCTTCCCTGTTCGATAACCTAACTAAAGTCT
>SAAR01000227.1 GCA_009916335.1 Erysipelotrichia bacterium
CATGATGGTGCAAAGTCTGATGTTATTCTTGAAAGTATAGAATTAAAAAAAATAAAATAAAGGAAGAAAACGAGATGAAAGTAGTATTGCTAGCAGGAGGATATGGAACGCGCATATCCGAAGAAACAGATCTTAAACCAAAACCTATGATTGAGATAGGTGGTAAACCTATCCTTTGGCATATTATGAAGATTTATTCTCATTATGGATTTAATGAATTTGTAGTGCTTCTTGGTTATAAAGGTTATTATATTAAAGAGTATTTTGCGAATTATTTCCTTCATCAAAGTGATGTAACCATAGATTTAAAAACCAATAGTCGAGAAGTGCACAATAATAGCAGTGAACCATGGAAAGTCACACTTGTTGATACAGGGCTTGATACGATGACGGGTGGTCGTATCAAACGTGCGAAACAATATATAGGCGATGAGCCCTTTTTATTGACGTATGGTGATGGTGTGAGCGATATTGATATTGCTAAAACCGTGGCATTTCACAAAAAACATGGAAAAGCTCTTACGATGTCAGCTATCCAGCCAGAAGCACGGTTTGGAAATCTTGATATTGATGCGAATATGAATATTAAAAGTTTTATTGAAAAACCAAAAACAGAAGCGGGATGGATCAACGGAGGATTCTTTGTCTGTGAGTCAAAGGTTCTTGATTATATCAGCGATGATGAACATTGTATTTTCGAACAAGGCCCTCTTCAAAATTTAGCCAAAGATGGTGAGATGTTTGCCTATCAGCATGAAGGTTTTTGGCAACCAATGGATACATTAAGAGATAACCAAAAGCTCAATAAACTCTGGAAAGACAACCAAGCCCCATGGAAAGTTTGGTAATGCAATCTTTATTTGGTGGTATCTACAAAGATAAAACGGTTTTGGTCACAGGGCACACAGGTTTTAAGGGCTCTTGGCTTGTTTACTGGTTGAAAGAAATGGGAGCAAAAGTTGTAGGTTACTCCCTAGAAGCACCTACGACGCCAAATCATCTAGCACTACTTGATCTTGATATGATTTCGGTTATTGGCGATATACGAGACTTAGAAACATTAGATAAAACATTTGCAACGTATAGACCCGATATCGTCTTTCATTTAGCCGCTCAAGCACTGGTCAGACCTTCTTATGCGAATCCTATCGAAACGTATGAAACCAATGTGATAGGAACGCTTAAAGTTTTTGAAATGTGCCGTAAATATCACGTCAAAGCAATAGTAAATATCACGAGTGATAAAGCCTATGAGAACAAAGAGTGGATGTGGGGATACCGAGAGAATGACCCAATGGGTGGGTATGACCCTTACAGCGCTTCTAAGGGATGTGCAGATTTACTAGCAAGTTCTTATCGCAATTCATATTTTAATATCAATGACTATAAAAAATCGCACCAGACACTGCTTGCAACGTGTCGTGCTGGTAATGTCATTGGCGGTGGTGACTGGGCGCAAGATAGATTGATGAGCGATATTATGCTTTCCGTTAGCCAAGGTAAAAAAGTCAGCATTCGCAATCCAAGAGCAACCAGACCGTGGCAGCATGTGCTGGAGCCTCTGAGTGGCTATTTACAAGTAGGGCAAAAATTACTCGAAGAAAAAATAGAATTTGCAGAAGCTTGGAACTTTGGACCGAGTGATGAAGGAAGCATTTGTGTTGAAGAGGTTGTTTTACATGTAAAACAACATTGGGATAAAATTGAGTATGAAATCAATCGTGATCCAAACCAACTTCATGAAGCAAATCTTTTAAAATTAGATTGCTCAAAAGCCCATATCAAGCTTCATTGGAAAGATGTGTGGGACAGTGAAAAGACCTTTGAAAAAACAGTGAAATGGTATAAAGCTTTTTACGAAACAAATGAACTTTTAAGCGAAGAAGATTTAGAGACTTATATCGCGGATGCAAAAGAAAAAAAGATTGAGTGGGCAAAATAATGAAAGCATCTGACTACATCGTACAATTTTTAATTGACCAGAATATTGACAAAGTTTTTGGATATATTGGTGGTGCAGTTGCTCATTTGTATGATTCTTTGGATAAAAAAGAAGGTATCGAAATTGTCAATACAGTGCATGAACAAGGTGCAGGATTTTCCGCCGAAGGATATGCAAGAGCAACGGGGAAAACAGGTGTGGCAACGGCAACGAGTGGCCCAGGGGCAACGAACCTGATAACGCCGATTGGAAGTTGCTTTTTTGATTCGATTCCTACTCTTTTTATCACAGGGCAAGTCAATACGTACGAATACAAATATGACACGCCTGTAAGACAAATAGGTTTTCAAGAAACAGATATTGTCAGTATCGTTAAGCCTATTACAAAATATGCAGTTATGATTGATGCTATTCAAAATCTTCGATACGAATTGGAAAAAGCTTATTTCTTGACACAAAATGGCAGGAAAGGTCCGGTACTTATCGATATTCCAATGAATATTCAACGAACAGATTTCAATCCAACGGAACAAAAGTCCTTTTTTGAGAGTGATGAATATAGAGCCATGAGTATTCATGATGATAATGTTGATTTTGAAAAAATTGTAGAAATGCTAAACGCATCTCATCGACCCATTATTCTAATAGGTGGAGGAAGTCGTCTTTCAACCTTAGCACCAGAAGCCATTAATCAATTATTAGCAAAATCCAATTTTCCTGTCGTTTATTCACTGATGGGAAAAGATGTTGTTAAGGATGATTATAAATATAATTTTGGACTCATTGGCTCTTATGGAAATCGTTATAGCAATTTAGCTTTAGCCAATGCTGATTTGATTGTAGTCTTAGGCTCTCGCCTTGATACAAGACAAACAGGCACAGATCTAAAAACTTTTGCAAGAGAAGCAAAAATTATACAAGTAGATATCGATAAAAATGAGCTGAACTCAAAAATTAAGTCAGATGTAGCACTTCATTGTGATATTGCTTACTTTGTAAATGAGTTATTGAAACATGATTTTAGTCATAATATTGATATATGGCACGATAAACTTGCACTCTATAAGCAAAAATATTCATCAACAATTGGTATTGATGGCAAAGAGAAAGTACCCAATAAAATAATTGAGGCTATTTCCAAAGGTTCGTCGGATGATGACATTGTTTGCGTAGATGTAGGACAACATCAAATGTGGGTTGCACAGTCTTTTGACACAAAAGCAGCTCAGAGAGTTCTCTTTTGTGGAGGAATGGGCGCTATGGGATTTGCATTACCTGCAGCCATAGGAGCAACCATAGGAGGTGGTAAACGCGCTATTGTTATTGTCGGCGATGGAGGATTTCAGATGAATATTCAAGAACTAGAAGTCATCAAAAGAAGAAATTTACCCATCAAAGTTTTTATTATGAATAATGCTAATTTAGGCATGGTTAGACAATTTCAAGAACTCTATTTTGATAAAAGATACATAGGTACTCAAAAAGATTATAGTGTGCCAAATTTTGAAAGTATTGCAAAAGCATATGGTCTTAGCAGTTGTACAGTTTCAAGTAATGATGAAATTTATCAAAAAATTCGAGAAACATTAACTCATAACCAACCAGAAATTATCAATATTTGCCTAGAAGAAGAGATGACAACGGTAGAGCCAAAATTAATTGTCAATAAGCCCATTGAAGATATGTATCCATTCTTGGATAGAGAAGAGTTTAAAGCTATGATGATTGTTAAGCCTTTGGATGTGTAAGTTATGAATATTTTTATAACAGGTTCTAGTGGTTTTGTAGGAACACATCTCAAAGAGTATCTTTTCAAAAACTATAACTATTCACTTTTTACACCATTAAGCCAAGAGCTTGATCTAAGTGATGAAAAAGCGGTAGACAAGTATATTTTAGAGAATAAAATAGATATTATCATCCATACAGCCAATCGTGGAGGTGGGCGAGATACTGCTGATATGAAGAGCATTACAGAGTACAATTTACGCATCTTCTTCAATATTGCCAAACATGAAAAAAATGTTAAAAGGGTTATCTCTTTTGGAAGCGGTGCGGAGTATGGTAAGCATAAACCCATCATCGAGGCAAAAGAAGAAGACTATCTTGATGCTTTGCCACTAGATGAATATGGATTTTACAAGTCAATTGCATCACGCTATATTGAAAAATCTGAAAATATAATACAGCTTAGGATATTTGGAGCGTATGGTGAGTATGAAAATTATCGGTATAAATTTATTTCAAATGCGATAGTTAAAAATCTTTTGCATATGCCCATAACCATTAATAAAAATGTTTTCTTTGACTATATTTATGTTGATGATTTGGTTAGAATGATAGACTTTTTTATTCACAATGATGCCAAAGAAAAGATTTATAATGTTACCACGGGGTCAAAAATAGATCTTATAACTTTGGCTGAATTAGTCAATAGTACGAGCGATTTTCAATCAGATATAAAAGTACTCAATGATGGATTGAATAACGAATATACCTCAAACAATCAACGAATTTTAAAAGAACTAGGAAATTTTCAGTTTACATCGCATCAAAATGCAATAGCTAAAATGAGATGTTATTTTAAAGAAAATTTAGATAAATTAGAAATAGAAATGATTAAAGAAGACCCTTACTTAAAAATAATAGACACTATGTGGAAAGGTAAATAATGACAAAAGAGCAACAACTCAAACAAGAAATATTAGAAAAAACAAAAGAATACTATGAAGTCGTGCATAAAGCACAACAAACAAAACCATTTGTACCCGGTAAAAGTCGTGTAAACTATGCTGGTCGCGTGTTTGATGAAAAAGAGATGATGAATCTTGTCGATAGTTCACTTGATTTTTGGTTGACTTATGGGGATTATTCTAAAAAGTTTGAAAAAGAACTGGCAAACTTTTTAGGAGTGAGATGGACATTTTTAGTGAACAGTGGAAGCAGTGCTAATCTTTTGGCTTTTTATGCACTTACCTCACCACTTCTAAAAGAGCGACAAGTCAAACGAGGCGATGAAGTCATAACTGTTGCGGCAGGCTTTCCAACAACGGTTGCACCTATCGTGCAGTATGGGGCAGTTCCTGTATTTGTGGATATGGAGCTTGCGCATTTTAATATTGATGCTGCACAGTTAGAGCAAGCACTTAGTCCAAAAACAAAAGCAGTGATGATAGCC